>NZ_SORI01000023.1 GCF_004366815.1 Aminivibrio pyruvatiphilus
AAGACCTGAAAAACCTGAAAAAGGGTAAGAAAGAAAGGAAACGGGGAAACGAAAACAGTTCATTTCCCCGTCCGGGGAGTTATCCCTTTACTTGAGGGAACGAACCTGCGGATTTAGGGCGGATACGTTTTATGGATACATTATACGTTTTTCTGCTTTCTTGACAGACCCTGCGTGCAGTGGTACCTATATAATCGTCTGTCGACAGTAGACGATAGGTATTGCAGAGGAGGTCTCTCCATTAACAGCATAGCGAACCATCAGTCGCTCGCGAGGGAAGTGGCGGATTTTCTCCGCCGCGAGCTTCTCGTATCAGCGAAATACTCCCAGGGGACCTTTATCCGCGAGGAGGAGCTGGCCAGGGAGCTCAATATCAGCCGGGCCCCGGTGAGAGAGGCCCTGAAGGAGCTTGAGGGACAGGGGCTCGTGCGGTCCATCCCCCGGAAGGGATCCATGGTCCTCGGCTTTTCTCCTGTGGACGTGGAGGAGCTCTATGATATCCGTTTCGCCCTCGAGACCCAGGTGTTCGAAGTGCTGGTCAGGGACGGGCTTCTTTCCGACGGAGACTACGAACGGATGAACAGCCTTTATCGGGAGCTCCTCGCAGTTGCATCGAGCTCCATGGAGAAAAACGGGAAGGTCCTCGCCTTCAGCAGCATCGACCTTGACTTCCACCTTTTTATTGCGGAGCGCTCCGGGAGGCCCTGGACCATCCGGATTCTCAGGGGCGTGTATTTCCAGCTTCATCAGGCAATGGTGCAGCACCTTGAAAGTGAGGAGGAGCTGGCCTATTCGGCAAGGGAGCATCTGAAGATCATCCAGTCCCTGAAGGAAGGAGATCTTGATGCCTTGCGGGAGAGCAGGCATTACAGCTACTTCCACAGAAGGCTGAGGAAGCGGGAGAAGCTGGAAGCTTACGGCATGTAAGAGGAAAAGGGAGTGATGTCACAGGGCTTTTTTCAGGGTATTCCCAGTCAGTACCAGCGCAGATTCCGGTTCCGTTTCGTACCGATGCACACCATACTGAGGAGGAGTGACACTATGTTCAGAAAAACGTTCACTGCAGCAGCGGCAATGGTTCTTGCCCTCGGGCTCTTCTGCGGCTCCGCGTTCGCAAAGGCCGAGATCAAGCTTTCGAACCAGTTTCCCCCGTCGCACCACGTTTCCAAGGGCCTCATCGTTTTTGCGGAAAAGGTTGCCGAGCATTCCAAGGGCGAGCTTACGGTGAAGATTTTCGACTCCGCCCAGCTTTTCAAGGATACCGAAATCGTTGAAGCCCTCCAGGACGCCCTTATCGAAGTCGGCCTGGTACCGGTGAACAAGTGGTCCGGCATGATTCCCGCCGCCGACGTCTTCGAGATGCCTTTCGTCTTTAAGGATCTCGAGTCTCCCAAGAAGTTCCTTGCAGCCGGCGCCGACAAGATTCTTGACGAAGAGTTCCAGAAGAAGGGCGTCAAGAACCTTTTCTGGGTTGACTACGGCTACATCCAGTTCTTCAACAACAAGCACCCCCTGAAAAACCCCGAGGACTTCAAGGGCCTGACCATGAGGACCTTCAGCAGCGGCGACGCCGAGACCCTGAGGGCCCTGGGGGCCGCTCCCACCGTCATGAGCTCCTCCGAGATGTACATGGCCCTGCAGAGGGGAACCGTGGACGGAGCCACCACCGGCATGCCGGCGGCAGTCTCCCGCAAGGTCCACGAGGTCCAGAAGTACATGACCATGGCGAACTACACCACCGCCCAGTTTGTCGTCCAGGGCAACCTTGACTGGTGGAACGGCCTCTCGGCCGAACTCAAGGAAGCCGTCACCAAGGCCGGTCATGATGCAGAGGAATGGATCCGCGGAGCCATCGCCCAGTCGGAGAATGATGCCGAGAAGGTCATCCGCGACGCCGGAGTGGAAATCTATTCTCCCACCGCCGAGGAGCGGGAAGCCTTCGTGAAGGCCACCGAATCCGTGCGGAAAACCTTCGCCGAGAAGACCGGTGAAGTCGGCCAGACCCTTATCGAAATGGCCATCACGGCCTCCAAGTAGTTTTTTTCTTAAAACGAAAATCCTGTGGTTCCGAAGCGGGAGGGGATTCCCTTCCGCTTCTTTTCTCAAATACGAGCAAAGGGGCAGTCTTGCATGTTCAAAATCATTCGAAGCGCTGTGGAAAAAGGCAACCTGGTTCTCGGGTACGTCAGCGGTCTCGGCATTCTCCTCATGGGGCTCATGCTCTTCTATGAGGTTGTCTGCCGCTATTTTTTCCGGTCCCCCACCATCTGGGCCCAGGAAATGTCCATCTATCTTTTCATGTGGACCATGCTCGCCGGCGGGGCCTATACCCTCCAGCAGGGCAAGCACGTCCGGATCGACCTCGTGATCGAGCACCTTTCCATCCGCACCCAGCACTTCCTGGAGATGGTCACCAGCGTGGCGGGAATGGTCTTCTGCGCGGTCATCACGTGGCAGGCCTACGAGATGATCGTGGCCTCCATCGGCTACAACAAGGTTTCGGCGACCCTTCTCCGGGTGCCCATGTGGATTCCCCAGATGGCCCTCCTTCTCGGTTTCGCCCTTCTGACCCTCCAGTTCGCCATTATCATCGTCGACCGTTTTAACTCCGTCTTCGGAAAAAATGAGGAGGGACAGTCATGCTGAGCTTTTCCATGGTAGTATTTCTGCTCATCGGCATTCTTTTCATGGGCCTTCCGGTGGCCTTTTCCCTGGGAGGGACATCCCTGCTGCTCATCGCTCTTTTTGACCTTCCCATGAAAATCGTCGGGGCGACCATCTTCACATCCATGGACAGCTTCACCATCCTCTCCATCCCCCTCTTTGTCCTTATGAGCCAGATCCTTCTCGACGGGCGGATCGGAGACGACCTCTTCGACGTCATGAACGCCTGGGTGCGCCATCTTCCCGGAGGGCTTGCCATCGCCACCATCCTTGCATGCGCCTTCTTTGCCGCCATCACGGGTTCCGGGGCCGCCACGGCGGCCACCATCGGCATGGTGGCCTACCCGGCCATGATCGAACGGGGATATGACAAAAAGTTCACCCTCGGCCTCCTTGCTGCGGGGGGGACCCTGGGAATCCTGATACCGCCGAGCATTCCCCTCATCCTCTACGGCGCCATCACGGAGGAATCCGTCGGAAAGCTCTTTATCGCCGGCGTCATTCCCGGACTCGTGCTAACCGCCCTTTTCGTGGTGTACGCCGTGTACAAGAGCAAACGGGGCGGTTTCACCCCCATGGAGAGAACCTCGTGGAGCGAAAGGATCCGGGTCACCAGGAAGAACTTCTGGGGGATTCTCCTTCCCTTCATCATCATCGGGGGCATCTATTCAGGAGCCTTCACCCCCACTGAGGCTGCGGCGGTGGGACTGGTGTACGGGCTCTTCATCACCCTGGTGGTGTACAGGACGCTGAAGCTCAGCGATATTCCCGCCATCTGCCTGCGGTCCCTGACCACGTCCTGCATGATCGCCATCATCATCGCGGGCGCCGTGCTCTTCGGCAGGGTCATGACCCTGCTGATGATTCCCCAGAAGCTCACGGAGATCATCATCAGCAACAACTTCTCCGTGATGATGTTCATCGTCGCCATGAACGTCCTGATGATGATTCTGGGGTGCATCCTGGAGACGGTGTCCATCGTCCTGCTCACCATGCCCCTGGTCACTCCCATTCTCCACGCCCTCGGCATCGACCCGATCTGGTACGCCATCGTGGTGACGGTGAACATGACGCTGGCCCTCATCACGCCTCCTGTGGGCATGAACCTCTACGTCATCAACAGCCTCAGGAAGGACATCAGGATGGGCGAGATCATCTCCGGGGTTTTCCCCTTCCTCGTGATCATGGTGCTCTTCCTCATTCTCGTCATCCTGTTCCCCGGAATGAGCACCTGGCTTCCCTCGGTCATGCACTGAGGATCCGGAAAGTTTTCTTTTTTTCTACGCCGGCGGGGGATTTCTTCTCCGTCGGCTTTTTTTAACGGAAGGAGACGACCCATGAAGACGTCAAAACAGCTGAGAAACCTCCTCGAACGGCCCGGTGCCGTCGTCGTTCCAGGGGTGTATGACTCGCTGAGCGCCAGGATCTGCGAGATGGCCGGTTTCCAAGCGGTGTTCCATTCCGGGTACGGAACGGCGGCCGCAAGACTCGGCCAGCCCGACATCGGCCTGCTGACCCTCACGGAGATGGCAGCCCAGCTAAAATCCATAACCCGGGCGGTGCGAATTCCCGTCCTGGGTGACTCCGACAACGGATTCGGCAATGCCGTGAACGCCGACCGGGCCGTCCGGGAGTATATCTGGGCCGGAGCTGCGGGCCTCTTCATGGAGGACCAGGTCTCTCCCAAGCGATGCGGCCACATGGAGGGCAAGCAGGTGATCTCCCGGGATGAGATGATGGGCAAGCTTCGGGCGGCCATCGACGCCAGGAATGAACTTGACCCCGATGTGGTGATAATGTACAGGACGGACGCCATCCATGTCACGGGATTCGAGGATGCTCTCTGCCGGGCGAAAGCTGCGGTGGATGCCGGTGTGGACATGGTCTTCGTGGAGGCCCTGGAGACCAGGGAGCAGATGGAGCGGGCCGTGAAGGAAATCGGCGTGCCCCTCATGCTGAACCTCATCGAGGGCGGAAAGACCCCCCTTGTCCCCGTGAAGGAAGCGGAGGCCATGGGCTTCAAGATGATCGTCCCGGCCCTGTCGGCCCTGTTCGCCGCTGCGAGGGGCATGTACGAGGTAATGTCGGAAATCCGGAAAGAGGGCGTCTCCGACGGGTATCTCGACCGGCTCTTCACCTTCAGGGAATTTGCAGAACTGGTCCGGCTGGACGAAATCCGGGAAATGGAGGAGAAGTACATTCCGCCGAGCGTTCTGGAGAAAAAATACCGGGGAAAGAAACGGATAGTCGAGTAAGTCTGCCCGGGAAACGGAGCGCGGAGTATATAATGGAAAAGCTCTGAGATTATTAGCCCAACGGAGGGATACCAGGTGATCAACCAGCTGAAGCGGAAACTTGCCGGGGGCGGGGTCGTGCTCGGGACCTTCATCACCCTCAACTGCCCCGACCTCGTGGAAATCGCGGGTCTCGCGGGGTTCGACTACTGCATTATCGACACGGAGCACGGCCCCGGAAACCCGGAGTCCATCCAGCACATGCTCCGGGCCGCGGAACTCCGGGGCATGGCCCCCATCGTCCGGGTGACCGACACGGCCGCCACCACCATCCTGCGTACCCTCGACGTGGGAGCGGCGGGAATCCAGGTGCCCCAGGTGAACTCACCGGAAACGGCGGAGTACGTGGTGCGGTCCGCCAAGTATTTCCCCAGGGGCGACCGGGGAGCGTGTCTCACCAGGTCGTCCCGGTACGGCTTCGTTCCCGGCGTGGCGGAGTACTTCGAGGAAGCCAACCGGGAGACCCTGGTGATCGTCCACTGCGAAAACCGCCAGGGCCTGGAATGTCTGGACGGCATCGCCGCCGTGGACGGGGTGGACGTTATTTTCGTCGGCCCCTACGACCTCTCCCAGTCATTCGGCATTCCGGGGCAGATTTATCATCCCGTGATGGTTGACGCCGTGGCCTCGGCCCTGGCGGCGGCGAAGAGGGCGGGGAAGCCCGCGGGGATCTTCGTGGGATCGGTGGAGGAGGCAAAGGCCCGGATCGAACAGGGGTTTTCCTACATCGCCTACAGCACGGACAGCCTTGTCTTCGCGGAAGTCTGCAGGAACATCGTCGGCGGGATCAGGGGCTGACGGATACAAAGAAAAAAGCCCGGTGCGGGAATTCCGTACCGGGCTTTTTTCGTCACTGGATCCGCTTCAGAATGGCCTCTCCCACGGCGCGGGTTGTCCCCTGTCCGCCGAATTCCACGGGAAGATCTCCGGGAGCCGATTCCGCGAGGAATGCTGTGAGGCTGTCCTCCACCGCTTTCGCGGCTGTCCTTTCCCCGATATGCTCCAGAAGGAGGGCACCGGTGAGAATGGCGGCTATGGGGTTTGCCTTTCCCGTCCCGGCGATGTCGGGGGCGGACCCGTGGATGGGCTCGAACATGGACAGTCCGTCGCCGATGTCGGCGCCGGCGGCCACTCCGAGTCCTCCCGCCAGCCCGGCAAGGAGGTCGCTCACGATGTCGCCGAACATGTTGGGGGCCACCACCACCCCGTAGAGGTCAGGGGTGCGCACAAGGTGGTAGCACATGGCATCCACGTTCACTATGCCGAGCCCCATGCCGTGGCGGGCCGCCTCGTCCTGTGCGATGTCCTCCCAGAATCCGTAGATCTGGGGAAGGGCGTTCGATTTCGATGCCAGGGTGATTTTGTCCTCGCCCCGGGCCTTCGCCGCCCGGCATCCGTAGGCAACCACCCTGCGGACGGCCGGCTCGGAGGCCACGCCGAGCTGGAAGGCTCCTTCCACGCCTCCGGAAAAGCTTCCCCTGAGAGTTCCTTCGAGGGAATACAGCCCCCGTTTCGTGTCAAGGCTGAAGTCAGCCGATCCCTTTTCCGTCCTGCTGCCGATGCCGATGTAGAAATCTTCCGTGTTCTCCCGGACGACGAGGGTATCCAGATCCTTTCCTCCCTTCGGTGCCACGGGGAGGGGAACCCGGGGATAGCTTTTTGCGGGCCGGAGGTTCACGTACTGGTCGAAGTGGAATCGGATGGTGAGGAGTATTCCCCGTTCGAGGATTCCCGGCTTGACCCGGGGATCTCCCACCGCACCAAGGAGCAGTGCATCCATGGACCCCATTTCCTCCACTGCGGAGGCAGGCAGGATTTCTCCTGTCTTCAGGTAATGGTCGGCGCCGAAGGGGTAGTCAGCCCAGGTCAGGGAGAATCCGTGCTTCCGGCCCGCCGCTTCGAGGATCCGGGATGTTTCGCCGATGACCTCGGGGCCGATGCCATCCCCCGGAATCCTGGCCACCACGTAGTTCTTTCCGGTCATGCGCCCTTCCTCCGTTCTTCGAGCCGCCTGCGGGCGTAGGGGATGAGTCCGCCTGCGCTGATGAGCTCCTGGAGGAAGGGGGCAAAGGGCGCCACCCGGAAGGTCATTCCCTTTGTCCGGTTCTCGATGGTTCCGGCGATGGGGTCCACGGCCACTTCGTCCCCGGTCTCGATGGAAGCGGCGGCTTCGGGGCACTCGAAGATGGGAAGCCCCACGTTGATGGCGTTCCGGTAAAAGATCCGGGCGAAGGAGGCCGCGATGACGCAGCTGCACCCGGCGCCCTTGATGGCGATGGGGGCATGTTCCCTGGAGGAGCCGCATCCGAAATTTTCGCCGGCGACGATCATGTCGCCCCTGGACATGTTGCGGACAAAGTCCTTGTCGATGTCCTCCATGCAGTATTTCCCCAGCACGGCCTCGTCGCTGGAGACGAGGTAGCGGGCGGGAATGATCACGTCCGTGTCGATATGGTCGCCGTATTTCCACGCTTTTCCGGAAAAAGAGTTCGTCATGGTTATTTACCCTCCAGATTCTTGAAGAAATCTTCCGACATTACGTCCCTCGGATCGGTGAGTCTTCCCGTGACGGCACTCGCGGCCGCCGTGAGGGGGCTGGCGAGGATCAGCTCGCTCTTCGGGCTGCCCATTCGGCCCACGAAGTTGCGGTTGCTGGTGGAAACGCACCGTTCCCCTGCGGCGAGAATGCCCATGTGTCCTCCCAGGCAGGGACCGCAGGTAGGAGTGCAGACCACGGCTCCGGCCTCGGTGAAGATGCGGAGATACCCCTTGTCCATGGCGGCGTTGTAGACTTCGTAGGAGGCCGGAATGACGATGCAGCGTACGTGGGGGGCCACTTTTTTCCCCTCCATCAGCTTTGCCGCGGTTTCGATGTCCCGAAAGCGGCCGTTGGTGCAGGCGCCGATGAACACCTGGTCGATCTCGGGGGAGCCGCACTCCCGGACGGGCTTCACGTTGTCGGGGGAGTGGGGCATGGCAGCCACGGGGCCCATCGTGTCAAGGTCGAAGGTCTCCCGGCGGGCATAGGCCGCGTCGCTGTCGGGGTAGCGGGGAGTGAATTCCCGGGCCGCCCTTGACCGGGCGTACTCGAGGGTTTTCTCGTCGGGGACGAATACCCCTGCCTTGGCGCCGGCTTCCACGGCCATGTTGGCGATGGTGAACCTGTCGTCCATGGGCAGGCTTTCAATTCCCTCGCCGCCGAATTCGAGGGCCATGTACCTTGCTCCCTGGACGCTGATGCGCCCGATGAGGGAGAGGATCATGTCCTTGCCGGTCACCCACCCGGGGCGCTTTCCCCGGAAATCGACCCGGACGGTGGGAGGCACCTTGAGCCACGTTTCCCCGAGGGCCCAGACTGCAGCGAGGTCCGTGCTTCCCACACCGGTGGAGAGGGCGCCAAGGGCGCCGCCGGTGCATGTGTGGCTGTCCGCTCCGAGGACGATATCACCGGGGAGGATATAGCCCTTCTCGGGAAGGAAGGCGTGCTCGATGCCCACCCGGCCCACTTCCCAGTAGAGCATTCCCTGTTCCCTGGCGAATTCTTTCCCTTTCTTTGTCTGTTCCGCCGAGGCGATGTCCTTGTTCGGAGTAAAATGATCGGGGAGGAGGGCGCACCGCTCCCTGTCAAATACCCTGTCCGCTCCCATTTCCCGGAAGGATTCCGCGGCAGGGGCGCCGGTGATGTCGTTCGCGAAGGCGAAGTCTACCTTCACCTGGCAGATTTCACCCTCCATGGCCTTCTGTGATGAATGGGCCGCTATGATTGCGCTAACCAACGTTCTTCCCATACAAACGCACTCCTTTCGAGACCGCCATCTGGAAAAGGCGGTTGATTCCGTCGATATATGCCCTGATGCTCGCTTCGATGACGTCGGTGCTGGCTCCCCGGCCGGAGACCCGGAGTCCCTCGAAAACGAGGGTGACCCTTGCCTCGCCGATGGCGTCGGAAGCCTCTGTGACGGAGCGGATGGAGTAGTTCTCCAGCTCCGGCTCGATACCGACGATGCGCCGGACAGCCCTGTAGGCCGCGTCCACCGGGCCGTTGCCCGTGGCGGCGTCGGTGGCCTCCCGACCGTCATCCTCCAGGGTAACCGTGGCGGTGCCGTGCCCTCTTCCCACCTGGACGAGGAAGGTCTTCAGGACGATCCTCCTGCTTTCGGCGGCGGCGAGGATCTCGCTGTTGATCATGGCCTCAAGGTCCTCGGAGGTGACGATCTCCTTCCTGTCGCACAGGGTTTTGAAAAGTGCCATGGCTTCGGTGATTTTCTCCTCGGAGAGGGAAAATCCCATCTCCTCCACTCTCTGACGGAAGGCGTGCTTTCCCGAATGCTTGCCCAGGACGAGCCTGCTGCCCGGAGCCCCCACGTCCTCGGGATTCATGATCTCGTAGGTTGCCCGGTTGCAGAGCACACCGTGCTGGTGGATGCCGGCCTCGTGGGCGAAGGCGTTTGATCCGACGACCGCCTTGTTGGGGGGGACGGGAAAGCCTGTCATCCTGGATACCATTGAGCTGACGCCCCAGAGTTTCGTCGTGTCCAGGGATGTTTCGCAGCCGTAACTGTCCCTCCTGGTCCGAAGCCCCATGACAACTTCTTCGAGGGAGGCGTTCCCGGCCCGTTCGCCAAGGCCGTTCACCGTGCATTCCACCTGCCCGGCCCCTGCCCGCACGGCCGCCAGGGAGTTCGCCACTGCCATGCCGAGGTCGTTGTGGCAGTGTACCGACCAGGTCACACCGGGACGGTCTGTTGCCTCGATGACGGTCCTCACGAAGGCGCCGAATTCCTCGGGAACAGCGTACCCCACCGTGTCCGGAATGTTGAGGGTGCCTGCCCCGCAGTCGGCGGCGGTGCGGAAGACTTCGGCGAGGAATGAAACGTCGGAGCGGCTCGCGTCCTCGGCGGAAAACTCCACGTCTTCCACGAGAGAGCGGGCATAGGTCACCGCCTGCCTGACCTCCTCTACAACCTGTTCCGGCGTCATCTTCAGCTTGAATTCCATGTGGATGGGGCTCGTGGCGATAAACGTGTGGATTCTGCCCCTTCCGGCACCCCGGACCGCCTCGGCTGCCGAGCGGATATCCTCCTTCCGGGTCCTGGCGAGCCCGGCGATGACAGGGCCTTTCACCGTGTCGGCGATGAGCTTCACCGCCTCGAAATCGCCGGGGGAGGCTGCGGGAAAGCCGGCCTCGATGACGTCCACGTTCATTTTTGCGAGCTGAAGGGCTATCCTGAGCTTCTCTTCCCTGTTCAGGTTGATCCCGGCGGCCTGTTCTCCGTCCCGGAGGGTGGTATCGAATATCCGTACCCTGTGGTTCTCCGTCATGTCCGTCTCTCCTTTCATCCTGTCCCCGTCTCCGGGGATAAAAAAAGAGCCGAAACCTCCTTGAGAGAGGTTCCGGCCCGGGAATGCCGTTCCGCAGCTTACCAGGCTGCCGGCGTTCCTGGGGGGAACCGGCAACCGAGGAGGAGGCACAGAGAAGAGGATGCGGTGAGAATGTTTTGAACTGATCCTGTCATGGCTGGTTCCCTCCTTTCCTCGGGGCTTGGTAAGATTCGACCATTCTGGGGGAGGAGTCCTGAAATGTCAATACTAAAGCAAAAGAGAGATAAAAGGAGTTTTTTCAAAAAATGAGCTGGAATTCGCCGGAATCTCCCTTTTTCAGGAGTTTCAAAGTGAGGGGATTTTATGGTAAGATAAAGAGCCGGAAAAAAGAAGTGCGGCACAGACAAGGAAAGCGGAGGTGGGCGAAGTGAAGTTCAAAGAAGACAGCCGGTATCGCCAGGCGAACCGCGAGGCCGTCATATCCCTCGGCATGTACGTCCTGTTCTTTGCGTGGTGGTATTTCACGGCCTACGGTCTCGGCTCGGGAGATCCGGGGGAGTATACCTACGTTCTCGGGCTGCCGTCGTGGTTCTTTTACAGCTGCATTGTCGGGTACATTGGAATTTCGCTGGTGGTCTGGGCGGTGGTCCGCCTCTTCTTCTCCGAGGATTCCATCGAGGGAAACGATCCCGAAGAAGCGGGAGGCCCGCAGTCATGAGCAATATGAACATGATTCTGCCTCTGGTGATTTATCTTGTCCTCGTTTTCGCCGTCGCCGTGTGGGGAAAGCGTGCCGCCGCGAAACCGTCCGACGCCAAGGGCTTTCTCGAAGAATATTTTATCGGGGGACGGTCCATGGGGGGCTTTGTCCTGGCCATGGCGCTGATCACCACCTACACCAGCGCCAGCAGCTTTGTCGGCGGCCCGGGAGTGGCCTACAAGCTCGGCCTGGGCTGGATTCTCCTTGCCATGATCCAGGTGCCCACGGCTTTCCTTACCCTGGGCGTCCTCGGCAAGAAATTCGCCATCGTCTCCCGGAAGGTCAATGCCGTGACCATCACGGAGTACCTGAGAGCCCGCTATAAAAACGAACTCGTGGTGGTGCTCGCCTCCCTCGCCATCCTGGTGTTCTTCATGGCCTCCATGCTGGCCCAGTTCATCGGCGGAGCGAGACTTTTTCAGACGGTGACCGGCTACCCCTATCTCGTGGGGCTCATCATCTTCGGCATCACGGTGGTGATCTATACCACCGTGGGAGGTTTCCGGGCGGTGGTGATCACCGACACCATCCAGGGATGCGTCATGATCTGCGCCTCCGTGGCCCTGCTGTTCGCCGTGGTGAACGCCGGAGGAGGAATGGAGAGGATCATGGCCGTCCTCAGGGAAACGGACCCCGCCCTTCTCACTCCGACAGGGCCGGGAAACGCCATACCCAGGCCCTTTATCCTCTCCTTCTGGGTACTGGTGGGCTTCGCCGTCCTCGGCCTGCCCCAGACCACCCAGAAATGCCTGGGTTTCCGTGACGCCCGGTCCATGAACAACGGCATGATTATCGGCACCTTCGTGGTGGGATTCCTCATGCTGACCATGCACCTCGTGGGAGCCCTCGGACGGGCCGTCCTGCCGGGGATTGAGGTGGGTGACCTTGCGGTGCCCACCATAACGGTAAAACTGCTTTCTCCCTTCTGGGCAGGAGTCTTTATCGCCGGTCCCCTCGCCGCCATCATGTCCACCGTGGATTCCATGCTCATCATTTCTTCCGCGGCCATCGTGAAGGACCTCTACCACCACCATGCGGTCAAAAAGAATCTTCCGGTCACCCCGGAAAAACTGGGACGGATGAGCCTGGTCGTCACGGCGGTGATAGGGGTCATCGTCTTTCTGGCGGCCCTTCGCCCGCCGTCGCTGCTGGTGTGGATCAACCTCTTCGCCTTCGGCGGCCTGGAAGCCGTCTTTTTCTGGCCCACGGTGCTGGGGCTTTACTGGAAGCGGGCCAATGCCACGGGAGCTCTTCTTTCCATGGCGGTGGGCTGCGGGACTTTCTTCTGGCTCATGATCGGCAAAATCCAGATCGGGGGAACCCACCAGATAGTTCCCACCATCGCCGTGGCCCTGGCCGCCTTCATTCTCGGGTCGTATATCGGAAAAAAGCCTGACGATGAGACACTTGCCGCCTTCTGGGGAGGGGAATGAGAGAGGAAAAGCCGCGAAGGAGACAGGCGGGGAGCAGACAAGGGGAAAACACGCTTGACTAGTGTGTCACTTTGGGTCTATGCTAATCATAGGTTCTTTTCAGTGTTCCGGTGATTGTTGGCTGGAGAAAAGGCGTCCGAAGCAGCGGGGAGTGAAGACTCCCCCGTTTCTGCCCTGTTCGGGAGAATGCGTTGAGGAGGTGGTTTTCTTCATGGACAAAATTACCCGGGAGGAGCTCAAGGAACTGTCCGCACACTCGAGGGAACTCTGTGTTTCATTTTTCATGCCGGCGTTCCGGGCCGGAAGGGATACGGAGCAGAATCCCATTCGCTTCAAAAACCTGGTCAAAGAGGCGGAGAGCAGGCTTTCCGCATCCGGGACACGGCCCCCGGAGATCCAGGAACTGCTCAAACCGGCCCGGAGTCTCGTGGACGACCCTCTTTTCTGGCAGCGCCAGGGAGACGGCCTCGCGGTGTTTCTGGCTGCGGATTATTTCAAAAGCTACAGACTTCCCCTTTCATTCCAGGAATCGGTCACCCTTGCCCGCCGCTTCCACTTTACTCCGCTGCTTCCCTATTTCTCAGGGGAAGGCAGGTTCTATGTCCTTGCCCTGAGCCGGAATATGATCCGGCTCCTGGAGGGCTCGCGGCACTCCGTGGACGAGGTGGATGTTGAATCCCTTCTTCCGAGCCTGGGAGATGCCTTCCGCTTCGACCGCTTTGAAAAGCAGCTTCAGTTCCATACGGGAACGGCGGCGGGAAGATCGGGCGGCAGGGCGGCCATGTTTCACGGTCATGACCCCAGTGATGAAGAGAAGGGAAGGCTGCTCAGGTGGTTCCGCAAAATTGACGGGGACCTTCCTGACATTCTCCGTGGAAGCAGGTCTCCCCTGGTGCTTGCGGGAGTGGAATACCTGCTCCACCTTTACAGGGAGGCCAATTCCTACCCCTTCCTGCTCGAGGAGGGCGTTCCGGGGAATGCCGACGACCTCCGTCCGGAGGAACTGCACGGACGGGCCTGGCCCATTGCCGAAAAGGCTCTTTCAAGGGGGGCCGGCCAGGCCTTCGCCAGGTATGCCGAACTGGCCGGGTCGGTGAACGTGTCGGCCAATGTGGAGAAAGTCCTTGAAGGTGCTCACCATGGAAGGGTGGATGTCCTTTTCGTGGACGGCGGGGCCCGCATGACCGGATGCTTCGACCAGGAAGAGAACAGGGTTCTGACCGGGGAACCGTGCAACGGCGAGGAGGAGGACCTTCTCAACCTCGCCGCTGTCCAGACCCTCATCCACGGCGGAACGGTCTATGCCGTAAGCTCCGGTGCCATGCCCGGAGGCGAGCCTCTGGGCGCCGTCTTCCGGTTCTGAAGACAGAAAAACGGAATGAGGGTGCGGGTAACCCCGCACCCTCATTCCGTTTTCGGCCTTTATCTCTTGTGAGGTCCAGGTATTTCCTTTTCGCAGGGCACTCCTGTCTGGCACTTCCCGCATCCGTACCGAGGGGAGTGCTTTTCTTTCATGAGGTCCAGGTACTTCGAGCAGAGAATATGATCTTTGCCCTTTTCCAGTGAGATGGCGCCGGCGGGGCATTTTGCGGCGCATTCTCCGCACAGGGTGCAGTTCCCGTACAGCTCATCCGGAATGATGTTGTCGGGAGCCAGCGGGAGAGTGGTGATCACGCTGCCGAACCTCCCGGCGACCCCCAGGGAGGTAATGAGTCCTCTGGAGAGGCCGAAGGTGCCGAGGCCGCAGACAAAAGCCACATGCCGTTCGGACCAGTTGCTGGTAAAGGTCACAGGGAAAGGAGTCCCGGCTTCGTCGAGAAAGGCCGTGTTCCTCAGGGTGCAGGATGCGAACCGCGAATCGACGGCGGGAGAGACCGCGTCCGCTCCTTCCTCGCGGAGGCGTTCGACGAGGGCCCGGGAAAGGCGGTCGATGAAATCCTGCCCCTCTATCCTTCCATGGAGCCATTCCGGGGCGGGTTCGGGGCCGGACTCTCCGTTGGCCTCCCTGACCCGGGCGGTGAAGGGCAGGAAAAAAGACACCACGGAACGAGCCCCGGGAAGCCATTCCCGGGGAAGAAGGAACTGGGGACCCACTGCCCCCTCATTTTTCAGGAGAAGGAAGGCCGGGTCGTCGGCGCCGGCAGTGCCCAGGAGGGCGGGAGAAAACATCTCCATGCCCGCAAGGTCGGTCCGGAGGGCTTTCTCCGGAGACACGCGGTTCCAGCCGGAACCGTTTCTGAAGACCTCGATGAAAGTGCGGATTTCCGTAGTTTCCATGGGTTTCCCTCCTGTACCTCGTACAAACCGGCGATATATCCCCCTTTATACACTTCCGGTCCCGAACCCGCAACGGGGAGAACTACAAGTATCCCATTATTGACGGTATTTGAAGGATTGGAGTACTCTACACGCAGAACCCCCGCCGGTCTGACGGGTATTGAGCGGCCGCGGGGAAGGGGATATGAAAATGAAAGCGTATCTTGACGTACTGGATTCTCTTGCAGACCGGGAAATCGGCTATATTACCGCGGAACTGCACAGCGGCAGGTTTTTGCGGAAAGACGGGGGAGCCCCGGCAGTATTTCGGCCTTGAGGAGTCTTAGAGAATATAATGGGGCGGATTTTCTCCCCGCACTTTTCGGGAAAGAAGGAGCCCCTGTTTTCAGGAGGATGTCATGGAGCTGGAAACCTACATAGTCAATGCCTTCGCTGACGCACCGGGAAGAGGAAACAGGGCGGGGGTTGTGGTGTCGCCGGAGCACCCGCCGGAGGACGTTATGCAGCTTGTGGCCGCCGATATCGGGGCCTCCGAGACCGCATTCGTGGCCCCCGAGGAACGGGCCTGGAATATCCGGTGGTTCTCGCCGCTGAAGGAAATGTCCCTGTGCGGCCATGCCACCCTGGCAGCCTCGCGGGTACTCTTCGGGAAGGAACCCTGGAGCGACAGCCTTGTCTTCCGGTATGCAGGAGGGGCTCTTCCGGTGAGACGGCATGCCGATGATTCCATCGGAATGGATTTTCCCCTGGACGATTATCTGCGGTGTCCCCCGGAAGCGGCCTTCGAAGATTTCTTCGGCCCTCTCCGGGTGACGGACTGTATCTGCGGGTTGAGGACAAAAAAAGTCGTTCTCGTAACCGGTGAAGGGACGGACCTGGCGGCGATTTCCCCGAACTTCACAAGGATGGCGGAGTACAGGGGACTCTGCAGCAGCGGAATCGCCGTCACAAAAGCGTCCACAGTGTACGACTTCGAGTCGAGGTATTTCAATCCCTGGGCGGGAGTGAACGAGGACCCGGTCACCGGCTCGGTCCATACGGTCCTCGCCCGGTACTGGAGCGAACGGCTGAATAAGAAGACTCTTGCCGCCTTCCAGAATTCGGGGAGGCCCGGAGAGCTTCTGCTGACGGTCGGGGGCGACACCGTGGAGATCCAGGGCAGGGCACGCATCGTCCTCCAGGGAACGTTTTTCCTTTGATTCCGTTGCCCTGTGAAGACAAACGGCCTACCAGGAAGGGGGAAGGGGCCCGGTGAAAAGAAAACTGTTATTGGGAACCGCTGCGGTGTCCGCATGGCTGGCCATTGTTCTGTCGTCTGTCTCCTTTGCCGGTGAATATGCAACCTACTACAACGGCAGATTCGGCTTTTCTGTGTCCTATCCTTCGGTCCTGGAGATGGGCACAGCACCGGAAAATGATGACGGCCGCAGGTTTTCCGACGGGCAGGGTTTCGTTCTTACCGTCTACGGAAGCCACAATATCGCCGGACTGAACGTGAAGGGGGCGGCCGAAGCGGCAAGGGAATACTTCGACACGGTGACCTATGAAGCCGTACGAAAGAGATGGTTTGTTCTCTCAGGCTTTAGGGGGGATTCCATCGTCTACTGGAAACAATGGGTCGGGGCCGATTTCCTTAACTCCCTCCTCATGGAATACCCCAGAGAGAAAAAGAAGGAATACGATTCCATGGTGGGGAAAATCGCCGGCTCTTTCACACCGGGGGAACTTGGCGGGGGACCAGGGAAGGTTCCGTAAGGATGTTCTCCGAAAAGAGACGGAGTCAACGGAGAATGCATTCACTTTCGTGAAAAATAAAGTAAGAAAATTTCGAAGTGGAATGAAATATAGCTTTAATAGAATAATGCCATACTTTACATTTGACAGACATCGATGGTGCATGTAGACTGTGGACCCATACGAGGGAGTTCCTGATTCCCACATTCCTGCTGCAAGAGAACGGGAGTCTCCATCGGCGAGCTGTTCATCGCGGGCGTTATTCCGGGGATCATCATCTGCATCGTCCTCATGGCCGTGGAGTACGTCATTTCCCTGAAGCGGGGATACAAGGGTGACGAACCCGCCTCGTTCAAGACGATTTCAAGGTACTTCAGGGAAGCGGTCTTTGCCCTTTTCATGCCGGTCATCATCCTCGGGGGTATTTATGCGGGAGTATTTACACCGACCGAATCCGCCGCCGTCGCCGTAGTATACGGACTGGTTGTCGGGCTCTACATCCACAGGGAACTTTCCTGGAAGGATGTCTCTAATCTTGTCCTGAAATCGGCCAAATCGACGGCGCTCGTCATGTACCTCATGGTCACCGCCGAAGTCCTGACCTACGTCCTGGTGAGCGAGCAGATCCCCCAGACCATCGCCGCCTCCATCCTCAACATCTCCAGCAACGCCATCGTGGTGCAGCTCATCATGGTGTTCATTCTGCTGGTGGTGGGAACCTTCCTGAACAATTCGGCGGCCATGGTGCTTCTCGCCCCCATCTTCTACCCGATCATCATGAGCCTCGGGATTGATCCCCTGTTCTTCGGCATCATCATGGTGATCTCACTGGCCATAGGCCACAATACCCCTCCCGTGGGCCTGTGCCTCTTTATCGCCTGTGATATTGGCAACCTGAAGCTGGAGCATCTTGTAAAGGAAATCGCTCCGCTGGTGGCTGCCCTCATTGTAACCGTGGTGGTGCTGAACTTCTTCCCGGACGTGATTCTCTTCCTGCCGCGGATGATGCGGTAAACGAGAAAAAAAGAGCCCCGGATTCCCGCACGGAATCTGGGGCTCTTTTTTCTGCTCATGCCTGGAAAGACCGGTTATCTTCCGCCGGAAACTTCCCCAGGCTCCTGACGGCCCTTCCGATCCGCTCCATCCCCTCTATTACCAGCGACCTCGGTGCGGCGATGTTGATGCGGACGAAACCTGTTCCGCCGGTGCCGAACCAGTGCCCGCCGTCCAGGGCGACGCCCCCCTTTTCCACGAGGATGTTCTGCAGTTCCGGTCCCGCAAGGTTCAGGGAACGGCAGTCCAGGAGCGGAATGTAGGTTCCTTCCGGCCGGATGAGCCGGATTTCGGGGAGCCTTTCGGCGAGAAATTTTTCGATGAAACCGAGGTTCCCTTCGAGGTAGACGAGCAGTTCGTCCAGCCAGGCGTCTCCTTTCGTGTAGGCCGCCTCCAGGGCGAGGGTTCCGAAGACGTTCCCTCCGTCGATGTGCAGGAAGTCGATGACCGACTGGTAATTGTCCCGGAGGCGTTTTGAGGGAATGATGACCGCGGCGGTGCTGAGTCCCGCGATATTGAAGGTCTTGCTCGGCGCCACGGTGGTGACGGACAGGTCCCGTATGGCCTCTGAAACATCAGCGAGAGGGATGTGGCGGGCTCCCCCGAAGAGGATGTCGCAGTGGATTTCGTCGGAGATGACGGTCACTCCCCGGGAGGCGCATATGTGGGCGAACCTTTCCAGTTCCTCCCTGGTCCAGACTCTCCCGCAGGGATTGTGGGGCGAACACAGGAAGACGAGCTTTACGGACGAGTCTTCCAGTTTTTTCTCAAGGTCTTCGAAGTCCATTTCGAACCGGCTGCCTGTAAAAATGAGGGGGTTCTCCACCACCCGGCGTCCCCGTCCGGTGATGGTGGCAAAGAAGGGGTAATAGACGGGAGGCTGGACGAGCACGCCGTCCCCGGGCTGGGTGAAGGCGAGGATAGCTGCGGCCAGGGCAGGGACGACGCCGGGGGTATGGCGGATCCACTCGGTGTCGGGCCTCCATCCGTGCCGCCGCTCGAACCATCCGGCGATTGCTTCCCGATAGGGAGCGAAACGGCGGGTATAGCCGAAAATGCCGTGGTCGACCCGTTCCCGGAGAACCTCGATGACCTCCGGCGGGGCCTTGAAATCCATGTCGGCCACCCACATGGGGAGGAGCTCGCCGGAGCCGAAGATGGGCTCCATGCCGTCCCACTTGGCGCAGATGGTACCCCGCCGTTCAATGACGGTGTCAAAATTGTAGCGGCTCATTTTTGTCCTGTTCCTCTCTTTCGCTTAAACTGCAGATTATGCTCGGAAAATCCTTAATATAATAGCATTTGCCCTCAGCCTGGAAAGAAGTCGGAAGGTTTTCGCCCCCTTGTTTAGCCGTTCCGAAAGTGGTAGTCTTTTTAAGCTGCAAAGAGCAACACACAAGATATTGTGTGTGAAATCATTCCCATGCCCTTAATGGTGTGGAGGAGGGTACTTCATGGTTTTTTCGTACAAGGATAGGTTCCGTTCTTCCTTTCCGTCACCCCTGCCCGCAGGGGGAGAAAGCGGTCTCTCCGAGAACGCGATGTGGCTGCTGGATCAGCGGTATTTTGCACGGCGGTACGACTCCGTCTCGGGAACAATCCGGAAGGAGGCGTCCTTCGGAGAGTTCGCCCGGAGGGTGGCCAGGATCGTAGCCAGCGCAGAGACGGCCTATCTCGGCGGGAGCGCCTCTGATCTCGAATGGCTCCGCCGTCTGGAAAACAGTATCTACGATGATATTACCAACAGGCGGTTCCTCTTCAACTCCCCGTGCCTGTTTGGCGCAGGGGCCGGAATGACGGTGGACCCCGGGCTTTCCGGCAGGATTTACTGTCCCCCTGAAGAAATGACCTTCGAGGACTACGACCTTCTCCGCCGGTCCAGGACGAGGAGCCAGCAGCTCTTCGCCTGCTTCGTCATCGATGTGCCGGACAGCATCGACGGTATCTTTGACGGAGTGAAGGATGCCGCCGTGATCAGCAAATACGGCGGCGGGGTGGGAGGCAATTTCGGCCATCTCCGGGAGCGGGGCAGCGCCATTAACGGCGGCATCGGCGGCCAGGCCAGCGGCCCGGTCTCCTTCATGGAGACCTGGAACACCATGGGGGCGGTGGTCGTCCAGGGAGGGCGTCGCCGGGCAGCCCTCATGGGAATGCTCTTCGACGATCATCCCGATATTTTCGACTTCATCGACGCCAAGGTGGAAGAGGGAAAGCTGCCCTACTTCAACATCTCCGTCTGCGTCTCCGACAAGCTCATGAAGGAGGCGGAAGGGGGAGGTGACTTCAGCCTCGTGTCCCGGAGCGACGGAAAGACGGTCAGGAGGGTGAAGGCGGCGGACCTGTGGAACAAGCTCTGCGAGAGCGCCTGGAAGCGGGGCGACCCAGGCATCTTCTTCATCGACAGGGCGAACGACGACAACCTGCTGAAGCTCGGCGAGACATGGAAAATCGAGTCCACCAACCCCTGCGGCGAGCAGCCGCTGCCCAACTACACAAGCTGCAACCTCGGCTCGGTGAACGTGGAGGCTTTCGTCACAACCTCCCCCGACGGAAGAAAGTCCTTCGATTTCAGCGCCTTCGTGGACCAGGTCTTCCGGTCCATGTATTACCTCGACCTGGTGATCGACGCCTGCTCCTACCCCCTGGAGAGGATCGAGGAAAGGACGAAGAAAATACGCCCCGTGGGGCTCGGCATCATGGGGCTGGCCGATGCGGCCATCCTCCTGGGAATGCGGTACGGTTCCCCGCGGTTCAGTGAATTCTGCAAATGCCTGGGCGACTCCATGGGGAGCGCCGCCCTCTGCGCCGCCGCCGGAATCGTGTCGGATATGGGCAAGGACCCCTTCCCCGAGGCGGGACTCATAGAAGATCTTTTTTCTGAGTTCGCCAGGGAGCAGGGGGAAGAGCTCTTTCCCGAATCGTGGTATGGAAGGCTCGATCGGGAGGGATTCCGTTCCCTGCTGGAGAAGATGCGGTCTTCGGCCACCATCCCCTATACCCTCTCGAACGCCCTGGAGGGTTTTTTTACCGCCCAGGGGCTCGGGAACGAGGGAGCTCGGCTGGAACTGGCGGGAAACGTGCTTCTCGCCTTCACAAAAGGGAAGATCCGGAACAGCCGGAGGCTCTCCGTGGCACCCACGGGCTCCATTTCCATGCTCATCGACACAAGCGCCGGCATCGAGCCGAATTTTGCATGGAGCTGGACCCGGCGGATAGCCCGGGCTGACGGCGAAGGACAGGAAACGAGGGAATTCTGCCACAAGCTCCTCTCTCCGGGCCAGGTGGATGAGCTCCACGAAAAGGGGAAACCTTCCGACCCCGTATTCGTGACGGCCTACGATATCCCTCCTGACGAACACGTGGAGGTGACGGGCATTTTTGCCCGGGTGGTGGACAGCGGCATCAGCAAGACGGTGAACCTTCCCTCCGGCGCCACGGTGGACGAGGTGAAGCAGATCTACCGCAGGTGCTACGCCATGGGAGCCAAGGGCATCACCATCTACCGGGACGGATCCCGGTCGTTCCAGCCCATCGAGACGGCGAAAAAACCCGAGGAACAGGTGCCCCACACGAGCCGTGTGAAGGAACGCCCGGGCCTCGTGGTGTTCGGAAAGACCATCAAGGAGCAGACCCCCTGGGGCAGTATCTACGTGACCCTGAATTTCGACGGAACGGAGCCTTTCGAAGTCTTCGCCACCATCGGAAAGAGCGGTTCCGAACTGAAGGCCATGACGGAGGCCCTTTCGAGGGCCATCTCCATCGGTCTCCGGAGCGGAGGGAAGCTCGAGGATTTCATCGCCACCCTGAAAGGGCTCTCCGGCAAGGAATACTGGCTGTTCGAGTTCGACGACAAGCATGTCGCCCGTTCCATTCCGGACGCCATCGCCGTCCTGCTTGAAAAGCTGATAGGGAAGGACGGCGACGTGCACGGAGCCGACGGCGGCGTCGCCTGCCCTGAGTGCGGGGCCCCCATGGAAATGATCTCCGGCTGCGAATACTGCTTCAGCTGCGGCTATTCACCCTGCAAGTAGGGCGCAAAAAAGGGGGGGCGGGGAGAATTCTCCCCGCCCCCGGTCATATCTGCTTCAGCCTTCCAGATTCAGCTTCGTTCCCAGCCCGAGATCGGCAAGTTCCCTGTTTCTCGTCTCCTCGGCCCGAAGGGTTTCTTCCTCCCGCTCCTCTTCGCGCCTGCCGGAAATTTTCCGTTCATCCCGCACCGGCAGCGGGGCTTCCGTCTCCCTGCTCCGTGGAAAGAGGACCTGGTACTCCTCCCTGGTTATCTTCATCGGACTCTCTCCGCTCCTTTCTCCCTCAGGATCATCCTGTCTAAACGACCATATCGAAGAGGAACCCCAGGATTTCGTTTCTTTTGGCAATGAGCCGTACTATTTCGTCGGAAGGAATTTTCCGGATGATTTTTTCCTCGTCGTTGCTCTCCTTGACGATGACCTGCACAAGGTGGGCATCCTCCTGGATGGTGAACTGAAGGTACCGGCTGTGCATGGCAGCCTTGATCTGGAAATTGTCGAGAACACGCTCCAGGGTCCGGTCGCCCCGGAGGGCGCTCAGGCGGGCCCGGCCGTCGGAGAAGGAACTCTGTTCGGTGTATCTCCGCTCAGGATAGCGCGGGTCGAGATAGGATCTTCCCGGTCTGTCGGTCCCGATAAGCGGCAGGGCAGAAATTTCGGAAACCATGCTTTCCACCTCCGTCATCCCATTCCTGTTGAAAATATACCGTCCTGACATGAATATGTCAAACGATTCCAATTTTCCTAAATCCGCAGGCAGCGGGGAGCGTCACCGGTGCTCGCTTGGGCCGCCGGTGCAGATTGTCGTCCTTGACAACTGCACCTGAAACCGACATCCTTGTCGGTTTCTCGGCCCGGGCGCTGTGCCCGGCGACACTCCCTCTGCCAGGAGAAGCTGCGGATTTAGGATTTTGCTCCGCTCCCGGTGCCGTACTCCGTATGCGGTGATTAGTCTGAAAATTACCTGTTGACAGGAGTAGGAAATAGCGTATAATTCTTCTGTTTGTATTATGTCTCCAACTTTGACAACTGAGACTCTTATCGAGAGAGGTGGAGGGACTGGCCCGATGAAGCCCGGCAACCTGCCTGAAAAGGTATGGTGCCAATACCAGCAGCCGCAGGCTGAGTGATAAGAGAGTGCGTTTGATGACCCTTCAAAGGCCCTCTTGTGAGGGCCTTTTTTTATTTCTAAACAAGGAGGAAAAACAATTGACAAACGAGCGGTACCTTTTCTCTTCCGAGTCGGTGACCGAAGGACACCCCGACAAGGTGGCGGACCAGATTTCCGACGGAGTGCTCGACGCCATCCTGACTGACGACCCCATGGGACGGGTGGCCTGCGAAGTGCTGTGCACCACCGGAATGGTCATGGTGGCGGGAGAGATAACGACGCAGACATACGTGGACATTCCGAAGATTGCCAGGGACATCGTGAAGGATATCGGCTACACCAGGGCGAAATACGGCTTTGACGGAGACACCTGCGCGGTGATCACGGCCATTGACGAGCAGTCCGAGGACATCAGGAGGGGCGTGGACACGGCCCTCGAGATCCGGGAGCATCTTGTGTCCGAGGAAGAGATCGCCAGGATCGGTGCCGGAGACCAGGGAATGATGACCGGGTTTGCCTGCAACGAAACGGAAGAATTTCTCCCCATGCCCATTGCCCTTGCCCACCGCCTCGCCCGCAGGCTGGCGGAGGTGAGAAAGAACGGAACGATCCCCTATCTCCGCCCTGACGGCAAAACCCAGGTGACCCTGGAGTACGTGGACGGCAAGGCTGTCCATGCGGATACCATCGTCGTTTCCGCCCAGCACCATCCGGAGGCGACGAACGAGGAGATCCGGGCGGATATCATCGAGCATGTGATCAGCCCCGTCGTTCCGAAATACCTGACAAACGGCAGAACCAGGATCCTGGTGAATCCCTCCGGGCGGTTCGAAAAGGGAGGCCCCATGGCCGACACGGGACTCACGGGGAGAAAAATCATCGTGGATACCTACGGAAGCTGGGTTGCCCACGGCGGCGGCGCGTTCTCCGGCAAGGACCCTACCAAGGTGGACCGCTCGGGAGCGTACATGGCCCGTTACGTGGCCAAGAACGTGGTTGCCGCAGGGCTGGCCGACCAGTGTCTTGTCCAGGTGGCCTATGCCATCGGCGTGGCCGAGCCTGTTTCCGTCATGGTGGATACCAGGGGAACCGCGAAGGGCATCACCGACGAAGAGATCACGGTTCTGGTAAGGAAACACTTTGATTTCCGCCCCGCTGCCATCATCCGGGATCTCGAACTGAGAAAGCCCCAGTACAGGAGGCTCGCCGCCTACGGACACATGGGCCGGATCGACCTGGACCCTCTTCCCGCATGGGAAAGGACGGACAGGGCAGAGGCTCTCTCCGCAGTAAAAAAGAGCTGACGGAAACGTGACCGCGAGGGGCCCTGAGGGGCCCCTTTTTTTATGAAGAGGATCGTGTGGTATGATTGAAAAATCCGGTAACCCACCCTGGTCCGAAGGGAGCGATGCGGATGGTAGAGGGCGGAAATCTTGTAGAAATCCGCTTCAGTTCTATTGAACAGTTTGCTCCGCACAGAGAGAGGATCCTTTCCATTTTTCAGGGTCTCGGCGAACGGCAGGGAATGCTTTTTTTTGTCGCGCTCAACGAAGCGGTGAACAACGCCCTGATCCATGGGGGCCGGACGGGCCGGGAGGAAGCGGTGGAGCTTTCCGTCCGGGACGAAGGAGGCAGGATCTGCGCCGCCGTCCGGAGCTGCGGCGGCTGTTTTTCTCACGACATGAAGCCGGACACGGGGGTATTTGACGACGGCCTCCGGGAATCCGGAAGGGGAGTGCAGATCATTCTTCACATAGCAGACCATTGCAGCATCGCGGAGTCGGGGCGGCTGGTAAGGCTGTGCATGAACAAGCCCGGCGGCGTGCCGGGAGACCACGGCACATGAGGGGACGGCCATGAAAGAGTGCGGAGGTGTCCCTCTGACCCTGGAGGTTGCCGGTTTCAGGTTTGACGGCATGAACCTCCTCGATATGTTTTATGAAGCTCTCATCGTATGGGAAGCTTCCACAGGAGCCGTCCTGTACACCAATGAAGCGGCGAGGGCCCTGTACGGCTATTCCTGCGGAGAGACTTCCGACCTGGCCATGGACGAGATTTTTCCCGGCTGGGAGGGGGTTCTCCGGAAAGATTCTTTTTCTCTCCTGACGGCGACCCACAGGAAGAAAAACGGTATCTTTTTCCCTGTCCAGTTCACCTGCCGGTCCCTCTCCGGGAATGCCGGGGACGTGATGATGATGGTCGCCTCGGACGTCTCGCCGGAAACCCTTGTCCGCGACAGCGTTTCACTCGCGGCGTCGATCCAGAGGGGGTTTCTGCCGGGAGACCTGGAGGGGGACGAGCGGATCGAGGTCAGGGGTATCTACCGCCCCATGCATCTCATCAGCGGCGATATGTTCGGCTACCACTGGGACGAACGGCATGGAATCCTCAGCGGCTATCTCTTTGACGTCATGGGACACGGCGTTCCGGCCGCCCTCCAGACATCGGCCATCATGGTTCTCTTCCGACAGGCCTTCGAGGATGACGCCCGGGCCGGCACCTCGCTCGAAGAAAAACTGGCCTGGGTGAACTCCGTGGCGGAAAGCAGGATTCTCGCCGATTCTTTTGCGGCGGCTGTCTGCTTCCGGCTGAACCTTCCGGAAAAAAGGCTGGATTACTGCGCCGCAGGAATCAACGGTTTTCTGTACGGCAACGGCAGCGGACTGAAAAAAATCGCCTCTCCGGGCTCGCTGCTTGGGCTTCCGGGGACTGCCGTTTTCGGTTCCGGCAGTCTCCCTGTGGAAACGGGCGAGTACTTTCTTTTCCTGAGCGACGGTTTTCTTGACCACCAGGGCGAAGAGGAAAACAGCCCCCTTTCCTTTCCCGAGGCCTACGACCGCCTGTTCCAGGCGGGCTATACGGGGGCGGCCAGGGACGACCAGTCAGCCCTGTGCGTGCTGGTCCGCAAAGCCTAGGCCAGGTTTCTCGAGATAACGGTGCGGAGCTCTTCCGCCTCCACCGGCTTGGCGATATAGTCGTCCATTCCGGCGTCGAGGCACATTCTGCGGTCTCCCTCCATGGCGTAGGCCGTCATGGCGATGATGACGGACCGCCGGTCCCGGCCGGTCTCTTTCTTCCTGACCAGCCTGGTGCATTCGAGTCCGTCCATTTCAGGCATCTGCACATCCATGAAGACAAGGTCGAAGTGCTGCTCCTCCATGAGCTGCAGAGCCTCGGACCCGCTTTCAGCCAGGGATACCCTCCAGCCGGGACCGCCCATTTTCCTGAGAATGGTCCTGGCGAGGCTCCTGTTGAACCTGTTGTCATCCACCACAAGTATGGAAATCTCCGCAGGGAGAGGGGCCGCCGCCGCGGGAATTTCCTTGCCGGATTTTTCTTCCTTCCCCGGAAGGGCCTCTCCGGAGGGTATCTTTCCCAGGGAGGCCCGGAAATGAATGATCCTGTCGCCTGAACCCGAAAACTCTGTCCAGAGTTTCCCGCCCATGGCTTCCGCGATCCCCCGGGCGATAAGAAGCCCCATGCCCGCACCCTGGAAGGAAGCGGAAAAATCCTTCCGTTCCATGTTCGAGTAGTCCGTATCCCGCCTTTTCTCCGCCCCCGTCCCGCCGTCGGGATGGCCCGCCGTGACGTGAAGGTTCGCCGATGATTCGGTTTCTTCCTCCAGGAAGACCCGAACCCTGATCGTCCCTTTGGGAGTAAAGGCTATGGCGTTGGTCACCATGTTTCTGAGGATCTGGCTCATCCGTGCGCTGTCCCCCCGGAGGTACTCCGGGACGGCGGGGTCCACCTGCAGCTCCAGGGAAAGCCGCCGTTCCTGGATCGAAACGGCAAGAGGACGGATTGTCCTGGAACAGTTCGATCTGACGGGAAAGGGTTCGCTCTGCAGGGTGAGGCGCCCCGTCTCGATGAGGGAGAGGTCCAGGAGCTCTTCCACCAGACGGTGCAGGTCCCTCGCCGAAGTGGAGAGCATTTCGACGAATTTTTTTTGCTCCAGGTCCAGCCTGGTCCCCTGGAACAGGTTGGCCACTCCGATGATGGAGTTGAGGGGGGTGCGTATTTCATGGCTGAGGTTGGCTATGAAGGCGCTCTTGTTCCTGCTGCTGTCCTCGGCCCTGCGGAGGGCCTCTTCGAGTTCAGGGATACGCCGCTGTGGTTCGTCCGGCGCGGATCCGCCTTGTGTCTGTCCTGAAAATGGAGCCATGTCCCGACCTCCCTTCTGCAGTCTCCCGTAGCTGTCCGAATTATAGGGGCTCCGGCGGAGAAAAACAAAGGGGGAGAGGGTGTTCCCTCTCCCCCGGTTCTCAGAAAGGAGTTCTTATTCGAAGGCGTAGACTTTTCCGTCGAAGCTGCCGAAGTAGAGCACTCCGTTAACAAAGAGAGGATCCGACATGATCTCCCGGCCGGATTCGAATTTCCATGCCTCCCTGCCGGTCGCCGCGTCCAGGGCGAAGAGGGTGCCGCCGTCGCTGCCGAAAAACACCATGCCCTCGTGATAGGCAGGATTGGAGTGAATGCCCCCCGGTACGGGAAACTCCCAAAGAAGTTTCCCGGAGGCGCCTTCCAGAGCCACAAGCTTTCCGTTCACGGTTCCGAAGAAAATTCTGCCCTCCGCCACCAGGGGCCTGGTGGTGATGGATTCTCCGGTGCTGAACTTCCACTGTGGGATGACCCCCTGTATCCTGACTGCCTGCAGAGTTCCGTCCCAGCTTCCGAAGAAGACCATTCCGTCCGCTGCCGTGGGGGTGGTGATGGGGCCGCCGCTGCCGCCGCCCCATGCCTTTTTTCCGGTCCCGGCATCAAGGGCGTGGAAGAGTCCTTCGTAGGCTCCGACGAAAAGGAGATTGCCGCTGAGAACGGGGGACGATCGAAGCTCACGCCCCGTGTCGAATGTCCAGACCAGGTTTCCCGACGCCCCGTCGAGAGCGTAGACCTTGCCGTCGGCGCTGTTGAAGTAGACCCGGCCGTTTCCCGCAGCAGGGGATGACCAGATGGCGCCGGGGGTGTACTTTTCCGGGGGGCTGAAATGCCAGACCTCCCGGCCCGTTGTCGCATCGACCGCGAAGAGGGTGCCGTCGGCTCCTCCCGTAAAAAGGGTCGGGCCGAGGAGGGCTGGGGCTCCGTTGATGGTGGCGCCTGCGGTGAAGGTCCACCGGAGCTCTCCCGTGGTCCCGTCGAGAGCGAGAAGGCGTCCTTCGCTGTCGCCGATGACGATGTTGCCGTTCACTGCGACGGGAGATCCTGTGACGCTGTTCTGGGCGTCGTAACTCCACTTCTGAACGCCCCGCCAGGCCGAAGCTTCGTCCGCGGCAGGCAGGGCTATCAAAGCGACCGCAATGAGCAACAGAGGGATTATGCGATACGACTTCATTTCCATACACCTCTTTTCACTGTTTGTCTCTGTTTTACAACCCGCCTCATTATACCACTCCGGGGTGTTCCCGATAAACGGAAGCTCCCTGCGATTGTAAGGGCCGTCCCGGAGGGGTAGAATGGCCCGGACGACAAAGGAGCGTGACTTCATGGACAATCACGGCATTTCCGCGGAATGGCTCGGAAACTATATCGAAGGTTTCCGGGGGAAGGACGGAAATCTTCATCCTCTTCTCGAGGTAAAGAGGATACACAGCATGAAGGTCAGGGACAACTGCGCCCTGATTGCCGACGGCCTGGGTTGGACCGGCTTCCTCCGGGACCTGGCCCTGACGGCGGCTGTTCTCCACGATGCGGGGCGGTTTCTCCAGTTTGTCACCTACGGTACCTTCTTCGACGGTGCTTCGGTGGATCACGGAGATCTTGGGGGCAGGGTGCTTGAAGAATCTTTCCCCTGGGAACGGCTGGAGGGGGAGAGTGCGAAGGCGACGGTGCTGGAAGCGGTCAGGCTGCACAACAAAAAGTTCCTTCCTGCCGGTCTCTCCCCCGAATTCCTGCCAGTGGCCGAAATCGTAAGGGACAGCGACAAGATCGACGTTTTTCGGCTGGTCCGCCGCCACGTGGAGGAAAACAGGGTCAATGACCTCCTCCCCAGGCTGAATGTAGGCGGCGGCTATTCAGGGGAACTCGTCCGGGAGCTCGAGGAAGAGGGGCAGGGATCCTACCGGAACGTCCGTTCCCTTGCCGATTTTCTTCTCGTGCAGCTTTCGTGGGCCTTCGACCTCAACTTCGCCCCTTCTTTCCGCATCCTGGACGGGGACGGCACCTTTTCATGGATTGCCGGCAGGCTTCCCTCCCATCCCGCGGTGGATCCTTTCGTGGATTCCGTGTTCCGGCACGTGGAGGCCATGGCCTGACCATTTCCGCTGAAAGAAGAGGCGCTCCTCCCGGGAGCGCCTCCTGTGGCGATTTATGCGAACCGCTGGTTTATAACGTCGATGATGGCCTTGTCGAGGTTTCCCATCCCCTTCTCGGAAACCTGGACCATGTTCTCCACTGTCTGTTCGAGGGATTTGTCCACCAGTCCCTGGGGTTCGGGAGCATGGCCGTTCATCACGAGAAGGGCTGCGTGGTAGGCCTCCAGGGCTCCCGTGCCCACTTTGAGGGCGCAGGTGTTTTTCGCCCCGTCGCACACCATCCCGACGAGGTTCCCCAGGACGACGAGCATGGCCTGAGCAGCCTTTTCCGGATCTTTTGTCAGCAGGTAGGTTATGCCCGCCGCCGCACCGGCGCCGGCGGCCACGGTGCATCCGCAGGTGGGGGTGAGCCGCCCGGTCCGGCTTTTCACATAGCTTGTGGCGAGGTGGCTGAAGGCCACGGCCCGGGCTGTTTCCTCCCGGTTTTTTCCGAAATGCTGCGCGCAGACCGCTACGGGAAGGATGGCCGTCACTCCGTGGTTGCCGCTCCCGGCACTGCTCATGACGGCGAGGGGTGCTCCGGCCATGCGGGCGTCGGATGCGGCGGCGGCGTATGCCTTTATCCTGAGGCTGAGGTCATCGGAGTCGAAAGCAGCTCCGCTGTGTTTTTTCAGAGTTTTGCCGATGTCCAGACCCGTGGCGTGGGAGGGATCGAAACCGTACTCGGCGATGGTCATGTTCATTTCCACGCCGCTCATGACATAGTCCGTGTCTTCGCCGTCCATGGTATCCACCAGGGATACAAGTTCGGGAAAGCCCATTCGGGCTATTTCGGCGGAGAGGTCTTTTCCGGAACCGTTCCGGGAAGATGACTGGGCTTTTTCAGCGGAGAACACGGTTTTTCCGTTGAGGATCACTTCCGAAATGCCTGTATGGGAACCCTCGATGCGGCAGACGGCCACATCGTCTCCGGACCTGACGGCTGCTTCTATGAAAACTCCGTGACGATCGAGATCGGGAGTGATTTTGACTGCGTTTTTTCCGAGCATTGCCTTTGCCGATTCGATATCGTCTCCGGTGCAGTCCTTGAGGACCTCGAGGCCGTAGGAGGAGCGGCCGCAGAATGCCGAAAGCGCCGCCGCCACGTTGTTGCCCCTCAGGCCCTCCGTTCCGGGAATGCCTACGTCGACCCCGTTCTTGTAGATGCTGTCGCTTACGGTCACCGTAACGGCATCCACCGGTCCCCCGAGTTCTTCCTTTGCCCGGGCGACGGCCAGTGCCACCGCTCCGGGCTCGGTACATCCGAGCGCAGGTTTGACTTCCGTCCGAAGAAACTCCTTGATGGTGAACACGCTTTCCCCTCCAATGTGTTTCAAGAGTGATCTGTCTTTGCGTTCATGGTATACTCCGCTTTTCTTCCAGTCAATGAAGAGGAAAGGAGTCGGGATTGATGGGCCTCCTTTTCGCTTCTTCCGTATTTCTTCCTTGATTGAATGCTTGGGTGTGGGATAGAATAGCATGGTATGGCGCACCGCATGCACCGGTCCTCCGGGATTGAAATGCCGGGAGCGCCGGCAGTTCACTTTGAAGAGGAGAGAGCCTTTTGAGCCAACTTCCGGAATTGAAGATAGGGAAACACCAGCCCCTGTATCCGGTGATCCAGGGAGGAATGGGGGTAGCCATTTCCGGGCCGAACCTTGCCGGGCACGTTGCCCGGTGCGGCGGGGTAGGAACTATCGCCAGCGTCGGGCTGGCCTGTAATTCCCCTCACTACAACGGCCGGAATTATTTTGAAGCCAACCAGCTCGCAGTGAAGGAAGGAATCCAGGAGGCCCGGAAAATAGCCGGACCGAAGGGCGTTATCGCAGTCAACTGCATGGTGGCCCTCACGGATTATGACCGCCACGTGAAATCCGCCTGCGAGGGCGGTGTGGATGTGATAATTTCCGGAGCGGGTCTCCCGCTCCGTCTTCCCGAATACGCGAAGGAGTACCCGGATGTGGCCCTCGTTCCAATTGTCAGCACCGTGAAGGCTGCGAGCCTGATTTCCAGGCGGTGGGAAAAGACCTACGGCAGGCTTCCCGACGGCTTCGTCGTGGAAACGCCCAAGTATGCGGGAGGGCATCTTGGCGTGACCAAGATGGACCAGGTGGACGACGACGAGTTCTCCCTGGAGAAGGTGGTCCCGGAACTCGTGGAATTCGTGGAGAAGGAGATGGGGAAGGATGTTCCCGTTATTGCCGCCGGGGGAATCTGGGACAGAAAGGACATGGAGCGGGCATTCGGCCTGGGCGCAAAGGGAGTGCAGATGGGAACGAGATTTGCGTGCACTTTCGAGGGGGATGCCTCCGAGCGCTTCAAGCAGGCCTACATCGATGCCAGGGAAGAGGACGTGGTAATCATCCAGAGTCCTGCGGGACTCCCCGGACGGGCCCTGCGGTCGCCTTTCATCGACCAGTATCTCAAGGGACACGTGGAGAGCAAGCCCTGCATAGCCAACTGCCTCACCCATTGCCGCTACAAGACTGAACGGGAGACTTTCTGCATCGCCCAGGCCCTCATCGACGCCTACAGGGGCAACTGGGAGGAAGGCCTGTTCTTCTGCGGCTCCAACGTCACAAAGGTAGAGAAAATGGAGCACGTGGAGGACATAATGAAGGAGCTGTTCCCGGAGTAGGACGGCAGGAAGAAAATAACTGACGGACAGGGCGGGAGATTTCTCCCGCCTTCGCTCTATATAAGGATGAGAGAATTCTGCAAAGGAGGTCATACATGTGAAGACCGGCCGATACGGAAAACCGCCCCGATCAGGAAAATTCCTGATCATCGTTCTTGTTCTGCTTTGTGCCGTCCTGGCCCCGGCGAATTTTCTTTCAGCCTCGGAGACGGCTTCTCCGGAGGTTCACCAGTCCCCGGCCCCCGGCAACGGGGCGAAGGAGGAATGGAAGCCGCCGTCGACCCCTGAAGGCATTGCCCAGCGGATCGAGGATATCCAGAAGGAGATGGACCTCTACCTCAAGCAGAGAGAAGAAATCCAGACCGACGACGGCGTGGAATCGGAAGCCCTGCGGAGACTCACCGTGGCCCTCGGGGCGGTTCAGAACGTGTATTCCAGGTACAACTCCGCCCTCGAAAACCTGGGCCGGGCACGGGATGAAGCAGCCGAGGCCTCTCTAAACGAAGGAAAGTCACTCATCAAGGAAAGCCCCCCCTATAACCTTTCCTTCTACGAAAATGTACGCAACCAGTTTGAAGGGGTGGACCAGAGGCTGAAATCGGTCCTCTCTTCCGTCCGCCTCGCTGAAGGTTCCCTCGAAAGTCTCCGACGCCAGGTCGCCCAGCTTGAGGGGCGGGTCGCCGAGCTCCGGCAGGAGGGCCATACTCCGGAAGGAAAGACCATAACGAAAGAACTGCAGCTTCGGGAGGCAGAGGCCGACCTGGAGACGGCGAGGGTCACCATTTTTCTCCAGAACACCAACCTGGAAGCCTACAGGGTCAGACGCACCTTCCTCGAGGCCCAGAAAAAAATACTGGAAAACGACCTTGCAGGGGTCAAGGAGAACCTCCACTTTGACGAAGCGGACCGGAACAGCCGGATGGAAGCGATCGCCCAGCAGATCACGAAAACCCGGGAGGGTATTGCGGCACTCCAGGCGGAAAGAGAAAAGCTCCGCAGCGCACTTACCAGGGCCCAGGGAGAACTGAGTTCAGCCCGTAACGACCAGCAGCGTCTTGTGGCCAGGGCCGGAGTTTCCGAGAGGGAGGCATGGCTGAGGCACAACCAGGCGGGGCTGGAGCAGGCTGAACAGGAACTCACCGTGCTTGACGAAAACAGGAAGATCTGGGAGGTGCGGTACGGCCTTATACAGGGCACGGTAAAGACCCAGGAGATCTGGGACTACCGCAGCAGCGTGAGCAGCAGGATCAAGGACCTGGAGAACATGTTCCAGGTTCAGCAGCGGACCCTGGCCTCCCTTCAGGCCGATATACTGGCCGCCCAGAAGGAACTCGAGGAGGCGAAGGCCAACAACGCCGTTGCCGCCCGTATGCAGAAGCGCATTGAGGCGCTGGACAAGACCGTCCAGACCACCAATGCCACCGTGGCCCTGCTGCTGGGGCTCTTCAACAACTACAACCGGTTCCACGAGGAACTGACCAACCAGATCGACGCGGTGCGCATCGCCGAGCAGGTCACCCGTTTCGGCAGGGACCGCTTCCTGGCCTTCTGGAACATTTCCCTCTGGTCCGGTGAAGGTTTTGATGTCACCATAGCGAAACTCGTCCTCGCCATCGTCCTCTTCGGTGCGGCTTTCTTCCTGAGCGGCAGGCTCACCGCCTTTCTCGGAAGGACGCTGCTGAAACGATTCGGCCTCGACGCGTCAGCCCGGACGGCCACCCAGCAGATCCTCTTTTATGTCTTCATGGCCTCCTTCATCCTGTCGGCCCTTGACCTGGTCGGCATTCCCCTCACGGCGTTCGCCTTCCTTGGCGGCGCCCTGGCCATCGGCATCGGTTTCGGCGCCCAGAACTTCTTCAACAACCTCATCAGCGGATTCATCCTGATGTTTTCAAAGCCCATCAGGCCGGACGACACCATCGAGATAGACGGCCTGTTCGCCACCGTTGAAGAGATCGGGTCCCGGTCCACCCGGGTGAAGACCTTCGACAACATCGATGTTCTCATGCCCAACAGCTATTTCCTGAACAACAAGATCATCAACTGGACCCTGACGGACCAGAAGATCCGGCTTCGGATCAACGTGGGAGTGGCCTACGGCTCGGACGTGAGGGAAGTGGAGAAGCTGCTGCTGAAGGCGGCGGACGACCACTCCAGGGTGCTCGGCAAGCCGGAACCCTACGTGGTTTTCCGGGAGTTCGGTCCCAATGCTCTGGAGTTCAGCCTCTTCTTCTGGGTGGACATGACCAACGCTTCCACGGTGAAGGTGGCCAGCGACCTCCGGTTCCGCCTCGTCGCCCTCTTCGAGGACAAGAATATCACCGTGGCCTTGCCCCAGATGGATGTTCACCTGAACGCCACGGAACCCATTGAAGTGTTCATGAGGCGTCCGGCCAGGGAAGCATCGCCGCAGCAGCAGGAGGAAAACTAGCGTGCTCTCTCTCAACGGCGAACATCTTTACAGGCTTCTTCTCGATCTTGTCTCCGTTCCGAGCGTTTCCTTCTCCCGGGAAGAAAACCGCGCGGCGGAGCTCATATACGGAAAACTGGCTGAACTGGACTATTTCCGGCGGAATCCGTCCTACCTCCGGTATCTCCCTGCCGAGGGGGATCCCCTGGGCAGAAGCGCCGTTGCCGCCCTGGTGAAGGTCTCTCCTGAAATGAAGCGAACGGTTATTCTCACGGGCCATTTCGACGTGGTGGATGCCGGGGCCTACGGGCCGCTGAAGCACCTGGCCTTTTCGCCTGAAGAGCTGACGAAGCGGGTAGGTGAACTGGATATTCCCCAGGAAGCCCGGGCTGACCTGGCGAGCGGGGAATACCTCTTCGGCCGGGGAGTTTCCGACATGAAGTCCGGCCTCGCCCTCGAGATGGGGCTCCTGGCGGACGTTTCCCGAACCTGCGACTTTCCCGCGAACCTTCTCTTCCTCGGGGTTCCCGACGAGGAGAATACCTCCGCGGGAATGAGGGGGGCGGTCCCCTGGCTTGTGAAGCTAAGGGAAGAGTGGGGGATAGAGTACTCCGCCGCCCTCAACGGAGAGCCTTCCGTAGGGGGGCGGGAAATTCCCGCAGGCGCTGTGTACGTGGGCACCATCGGCAAGATCATGCCCTTCTTTCTCTGCGTGGGCAAGGAGGCTCACGTGGGTGATTATTTCGACGGAGTGAGCGCCTCTCTCCTGGCGGCCAATCTCTCTCTCGTTCTCGAAGGGGCAGCCTCCACCTCGGAGGAGCGGGAAGGAAGAAGTTTCCCCCCCATGGCATGCCTCCGGTTCAGGGACCTGGTAAAGAATTACTCGGTGACCCTCCCTGAGCGGGCTGTGGCCTATTACAACCTCCTCACCGTGGAAAAAACTCCCGCCGGAGTGCTCGAGGAGATGAAGGCGGCGGCCCGGGAGGCCCTGAAGAGGACCCTGGGGAGAATCAGCGAGCAGAACGGCCTGATCAGGAGCAGGGGCGGAATCGCCCCGCGGGCGAAGAGCTTTACTCCCCGGGTTATGGACTTCGGTGAACTGCTCGCCGGGGCAAAGAAAAAAACACCGGGTTTCGACGGGCTTCTGGACGAATTTCTCCGTTCCCTCCCCCCCTCCCTGGATGAACGGGAGCGGGGAGTGGAAACAGCCTCCTATCTGCTCGACCTTGCGGGAGAAAAAGGTCCCCTTGTCGTGACGGGATTCCTTCCGCCCTATTACCCCCCGAGGCTGAACAACGGGAAAACCGCCGGGGAACGGGCCGTCCTCAGGGCAGTCTGCCGTCTCAGGGAGGACGGAAAGGAGGACGGACTCGACATTTCCACGGTGGATGTCTTCCACGGCATCATGGATCTCAGTTATTTCGGCTTCCAGGGGAACCCGGATGATCTCGACGCCCTGGGGGAGAATATGCCCCTCTGGGGGAGGGAATACCGCTTCCCCCTGGAAGACCTCAAGCAGCTCGACGTCCCCGTGGCGAACTTCGGCCCAGTAGGCAAGGATGACCACAAGAACGGCGAGAGGATTCACCTTCCCTATTTCCTCAGCACCCTGCCCCGCCTGTTCAGAAACTTCGCCTTCTACGTTGCCGAGGAGGCGGGAAGGGAAGAACCCTCAACGTAGGACGCACGGGGCGCCGGTCTTGCCGGTGCCCCGCTTTTTTCCGGGAAAGGGGGATGCGGCAGAAAAAAGGAAACAGTTTGTGACTGGATCGTGGTCGTAGTAAAATAAAGAGCGTTCAGGCAGTGAAATTCACTCAGGAGGTGGTAGATTTTGAAAAAGAACTGGTTGATAGGTCTGGCTGTACTCGTCGTTATTGTCGGATATTTTGTGATGCAGCAGAAACCGGCGCCCGAAGCGCCCAAGGAGACCCCGAAGCAGGAAGCGCCCGCGCCAAAGCCAGCCGAGGCCCCGAAGGCCGAGGAAAAACCTGCTGAAGCTCCCAAGCCGGCCGAGGCGCCGAAGGCTGAGGAAAAGCCTGCCGAGACCCCGAAGCCCGCTGAAGAACCGAAACCTGCCGAACCTCCGAAACCTGAGGAGAAACCTGCCGAACCCGCAAAGACTGAAGAAGTGAAGGCCGGACCCCAGCCCGTAAAGATCGGGTACCTTGCGGCGCTCACGGGCGACTGGGCCGCCTACGGCCAGACGGAAGAGAAGACCGCCCGCCTTGCGGTGGAGCAGATCAATGCCAAGGGCGGCGTGCTGGGCCGTCCCAT
>NZ_SORI01000024.1 GCF_004366815.1 Aminivibrio pyruvatiphilus
ATATACATAAAAGAAGTATATCCGGAGAAAGGCAATCTGTCAATAGGGCAAAAACGCTAGGCACTACATTTCAATTTCCGGCTTCCTGATTTTCTAAACCCCCATGAACACTGCATTCCTTTTTTCAAAATCCTTGTTTTCTCGGAAAAAACGGCGAAGTCGGGAGACCGGAACCATTCAAAACAGAGCCCCTTTCCTTATTCGGGAAAGGGGCTTTTTGTTCACCTGCCGGGGGACTTTTCTATATGCCTTTCATTGGGCAAGTGTTATTATATCGGATGGAAAATATACCGCCGGTCCTGCTGACCTGCGTCAGGCTTTTTTGATCTTCAACGGGGGAGGAGATTTTAACATGAAAATTGCCATAGGTTCGGATCACGCCGCTTTTCCGCTGAAAAGCATCCTTGTTGCCCATCTCAGGGAGAAGGGATTCGAAGAAATACTCGACATGGGAACCGATACGGATTCCCTGCCCTGTGACTATCCGGATATCGCATTGAAGGTCGGTGAAATGGTTGCCCAGAGAAAAGCCGACCGGGGAGTTCTTCTCTGCGGGACGGGTGTGGGAATGTCCATCGCGGCGAACAAAATGCCCGGCGTGTATGCTGCGCATTGTCACGACGTGGAGACGGCGAGCATGAGCCGGCGGCATAATAATTCCAATGTGCTTACCTTGGGAGCCCGGATTCTTTCCCCCGAAACGGCGGTCGAAATCCTTGACGTCTGGCTTTCCACGGAATTTGAAGGGGACCGGCATTCGAGGCGCCTGAGCAAAATCGCCGATTACGAGCAGAAAATCTGCCCGAGCTGCTGTCTTTCCGACAAGGGCAAAACGGTCATATTCGATCACCCCCTCGTGCAGCACAAGGTCAGCATCATCAGGGACAAGAACACCTCGGTGAAGGAATTCCGGGAACTGGTCCAGGAAATTGCGGGGCTCATGGTGTATGAAATCACCAGAAATCTTCCCCTGGTCAAGATACAGGTCGAGACCCCCCTCGCCCTTACTGACGCCTACGCCCTGGAGGGTAAAAAACTGGCCATAGTTCCCGTTCTCAGGGCAGGCCTTGGAATGGTGGACGGCATACTCCAGCTTGTCCCGAACGCCAAGGTGGGGCACATCGGGCTGTACCGCGACCCGGAAACGTTGATGCCCGTCGAATATTACTGCAAGCTTCCCGGTGACATCAGCGAGCGGGATATTCTCATTCTCGATCCCATGCTGGCCACCGGCGGCTCGGCTTCTGCGGCCATAAGCCTGGTAAAGGCACGGGGCGGCAAGAAAGTTTCGCTGGTGTGCATCATCGCAGCACCTGAAGGGGTGTCAAAAGTGCACGGAGATCACCCGGATGTGGATATCTTTGCCGCGGCCCTTGACAGTCATCTGAACGACCACGGTTATATCGTGCCCGGCCTCGGCGACGCTGGAGACAGGCTTTTCGGCACAAAATAGGCCATTCCCGTGGAATTCGCGCTGAAGAATTTCTTTGTTGCGGCGCCGCTGCTCCTGCTCTGGGGGCTCTGTATCACGCCGCTTTCCATAAGCCTGGCGAATCGCTACCGCATCGTCGACCATCCCGGGGAGCGCAAGATTCACACATCGGTTACTCCCAGGGGGGCAGGTATTGTCCTCTGGCTCGGGTTCCTTCTCTGGTGCCTTTTCGCCGCAGGAGAACACCCGGTCGTCAGGTTTATCGGCACGGGGAGCACCATGGTCTTCCTCAGCGGATACAGGGACGACATGAAGAGCCTTGCCCCCCTTGTACGGCTTGGGATACACCTTTTGGCGGCGATCCTTTTCCTCGTGTCTGTACAGCTGCCTCCGGCGCACCTTGCTGTCTGCCTTTTCTGGATAACGGGAATGACCAATGCCTATAACCTTATAGACGGCGCCAACGGGCTCTGTCTGCTCATGTTCATTTCAGCGTGCCTCCTCTCCTCACCCCTCGGAAACACTACGGTTTTTCTCTCCCTTGCCTGCCTTGCGGGGGGAGTTCTGTACTGGAATTTTCCGAAAGCCAGGACTTTTCTCGGAGACGGCGGGACTACCCTTCTCGGCTACCTTTTTTCGTGCTTTTTCATCTACACCGTGGCCCCCGGGCTTGGAGCGGTAGGGGTAATCGAACTCCCCTTCCTGCTGCTTCTCGCCGGAGGCGTTCCCGTGGCGGATACGCTGTTTGCAATATTACGCAGGGTGTGGAAAGGAAGATCCCCCTTTCTCCCTGACAGGGGGCACATACACCACCGTCTCCTTGACAGGGGGATCACCCCCTTCTGGACGGTGGTCCTTCTTGCCTTTGTTCAGTGTCTTGTCGTCGGTTCAGGGGTGTTTCTCTTCACCGCCCGGCTGTCCTGATGCGTCTTCTCCCCGGAAACCGGAAGAGAAGACAGCCAACAACATGAAAGACGGAGCTGTTTCATTCATGACGAAAAAAATAGCGTGCGTAATTGGAACCCGACCTGAGGCCATCAAAATGGCCCCGGTAATTTCCGCTCTGCGGGAAAAAGGGCTGGATGTTACTGTTCTGGCCACGGGCCAGCATTCCTGGATGCTCGACCAGGCCCTGGCCTTTTTCGAGATCAGGGCTGACGTGAACCTTTCCGTAATGGAGGAGAGACAGTCCCTGGATCAGCTCACATCACGGGTGCTTCTCGGCGTGGGCGGCTTTCTGGACAGCTCTCCCCAGGATCTCCTGCTCGTTCACGGAGACACGACGACGACGATGGCCGCCACCATGGCCGCATTTTACAGGCATGTTCCGGTGGGGCACATCGAAGCAGGACTCAGGAGCGGCGATTTGAGACGCCCATTTCCCGAGGAAGCGAACAGGATCATCACCGACAGGCTTTCAACCCTCTGGTTCGCACCCACGGAAGGAGCTGCCGAAAACCTGCGGAGGGAAAACCTCCCGGTTTCTCCGGAGACCCTGTTCGTAACAGGCAACACCGTCATCGATGCACTGTTCCGGACCCTGAAGAAAAAACACACGCCGTCCCCGGACCTTGCCCCGCTGATCTCCGGTGACGATCCTGTCATACTGATGACCGCCCACAGAAGGGAATCATGGGGAGGCCCCCTGGAATCCATCTGCCTCGCCATGAAGGATATACTGGAGGCTGCCGGCAGTGTCCGCATCCTCGTTCCCCTCCACAAGAACCCATCGGTCAGGGATGTGATACAGCGTTTTCTTGCAGATGAGAAGAGGGTCATCCTGTGTGAACCCCTCGATTATCCTGATTTTGTATGGGCGATGAACAGAAGCTCTCTTATCCTCACCGACAGCGGTGGTGTGCAGGAAGAAGCGTCTGGGCTGAAAAAGCCCGTCCTTGTAATGCGGGATCTTTCCGAACGGCCCGAGGCCCTCGACACAGGGACGGCCCTTCTTGTGGGAACGGACCGTGAAACGATAAGAAACGCCACGGTGAGGATCCTCACCGACGGAGCATTCCGGGAAAGCCTGCTGAACCGGGGAGAAAACCCCTTCGGAGACGGAACGGCATCGCTGAGGATAGCGGACAGCATTCTCGGTTATTACGAAGGCCGTTAAAATCATGGTATAGTAGCTAATTATGATTTCCCACCAAAATTTCGGGAGGAATTGACCAGTGGAATCCAAGATGGAAATTATCGGCGGTAAACCCCTCAGGGGAGTTGTCGAAGCCCAGGGAGCAAAGAACGCCTCCCTTCCGGTTATGGCCGCCGCTCTTCTTCTAAAGGACAGTACTCTTCGTATTTCCAGGGTGCCCAACCTGCTTGACGTGAACACCATGGCCGACCTGCTCAGGAGTCTCGGCGCGGAGGTTTCTTTCAGCAACCACGACATGGAAATTCATACCCCGTCGGATATATCCTGGGAAACTCCTCCGGACCTTGTCAGAAAAATGAGAGCCTCATCCCTTGTCCTCGGACCCCTTCTCGCACGGTGCGGCAAGGCCGTCATGCCTCTGCCCGGAGGATGTTCCATAGGTAGCAGGCCCATCGACCTTCACCTGAAGGGGCTGACGAAGATGGGTGCCACCATAGAGCTTGTGCACGGGGCAGTGCACGCCCATACCAGCGGACTGACAGGCTGTCGCATTTACCTGGATTTCCCGTCTGTAGGGGCCACGGAGAACCTCATGATGGCCGCTGTATTCGCCAGGGGAGAGACGGTGCTGGAAAACACCGCGCGGGAGCCCGAGATATACAACCTTGTGGAGGCCCTGAAATCCATGGGTGCCCAGGTGGAAGCCGATGGAACCGGGGTTATCCGCATCCAGGGAGTGGACGCCCTTCAGAGTGCCGAGTCGAGGATCATTCCTGACCGCATCGAGGCCTGCACTTACATTCTCGCGGGGGCGGCCACCAACGGCGAAGTGACGGTGACCGGAGTCATTCCCAACCACATCGATTCCCTCCTCGCGAAACTCGAGGAGGCAGGAGCATCTCTTACGGTGAAGGAAAGCGAAGTTACCATTCATCCTTCTCCCAGATTGAAGGGAGTATCCCTCAAAACGCTTCCCTATCCCGGTTTTCCCACGGACCTTCAGCCTCAGGTCATGGCTGCCCTGTGCCTGGCCCAGGGGACCAGCGTGATCCAGGAAAGCGTTTTTCAGTCCCGGTTTCTTCATGTCAGCGAGCTGAACAAAATGGGAGCGAAAATTGACATTCAGAGCAACTCAGCCATCATCACCGGGGTGGACCGCCTTACGGGAGCGGACGTGGTCGCCACCGACCTGAGAGCGGGAGCCGCTCTTGTCATAGCGGGTCTCGCCGCAGTGGATTCCACCTATGTGTATCATCTGGGCCATATTTTCCGGGGATACGAGGAAATGGACAGAAAACTGACGGCTCTCGGCGCCGACGTCAGGGTTCTGGCGGGAGATTCGGGTGACGGCTGCGGAGCGGAGAAAAACGTCCGGGGAAGTTCTCCTGTTCTCGGTGGCTGAGACGGCCTTTTTTTCGGGGTAAACCGGGGGGATGTTTTATTGGCTCGTGAAATAAGATCCCCTGTATCCTCAGGCTGCCGCGTTATTGCCTTTGTCGGGCCTGCCGGCACGGGGAAGAGCCAGCGGGCGCAGATGGTGGCCCAGGAAAATGAAGTGGATTTCCTGATCGACGATGGTCTTGTGATCTCAAAAGGCAGGATAATGGCCGGAAAGAGCGCCAAATCCGAGCGGAACCTTGTACGGGCCATACGGAGAGCGCTCTTCCAGTTTCCCAACCACAGAAAGGCAGTCCGGGCTTTTCTCCAGAAGTCCGCTCCCTGCAAGATCATGATTATCGCTACGTCCATTTCCATGGCGGAAAAGATTACCAGGGCCCTTGAACTGCCGTCCCCCGAACTCATCATCGACATAACCGAAGTCGCCTCTCCCGAGGAAATCATCAACGCCAGGAGAGAACGCCATGAGAAAGGACAGCATGTCATCCCCGTCTCCAGGACCCAGTTGAGGAAAAATTTCGCCGGAAAGCTTGTGGGACACCTCAGGGGCCTTTTCAAAAGCGTGGACAGGGAAGACGGTGAGCGGACCATCGTGAGGCCGCCCTTCAGTTTTTTCGGGGCGCTTACCATCGACTCCACGGCCATAGAAGACCTGGTCCGGCACGTGGTGTCCCTGAGTCCGCAGATTGACGCGGTAAAGGATATTCGCGTGCGCTCGTCGGAGGATGAAATTTCTTTGGAGATAACCGTCAACGTGACGCCGGGGAAGTTCAATTTCCGGCAGCTGGGAAAAATGCAGCAAAAGCGGATCGCTTCCGCTGTGCGCTATTTTACCGGTATGGATATCGGAAGCGTTGATATAAGCATTTCGGAGGTGGTGTTGCCGTGACCTTTTTCCAGAGCAGCGCGGACAGGGACGAAGCCTGGGCGGAACTGCGGAAAAAAGTTGAAGGCTGCACCAGGTGCGGCCTGTGCTCTTCCAGGAAGAACACGGTCTTCGGGCAGGGCAGCCGGAAGACTCCCCTTGTGTTTATCGGGGAAGGACCCGGAGCTGAAGAGGATGAGCAGGGCGTCGCCTTCGTCGGAAAAGCGGGGCGCCTGCTGACCCAGATTCTTGCATCCGTGGGTATACGAAGAGAGCAGGTTTTCATATCCAACGTGGTGAAATGCAGGCCGCCTGACAACAGGGTGCCCGCCCCGGATGAGATGATGGCGTGCAGCCCCTTCCTGGAAGCCCAGCTGGCGCTTCTCCGTCCCAGGATCGTGGTTTGCCTCGGGAACACCCCGACGAAGTGGCTTCTGAGAACTTCCGAGGGGATCACCGCCCTCCGGGGAAGATGGTTTCCCTGGAGGGGAGCCCTTCTGCTTCCCATGTTCCATCCAAGTTTTCTTCTGAGAAACGAATCGCGGAAAAAGGGAAGCCCGAAAGAGCTGACCTGGAGGGACATCAATGCCGTCAGGGAGAAACTCGGTGAACTGGGAGCCCCGCTGCCGGAGGAGGGGGATCCATGAAGGCCTATCCCGTCCCTTCCCCCTTCCATGTTGCTCTCATCATGGACGGCAATGGACGATGGGCGAAGAAACGTTTTCTTCCCCGCCTTCTCGGTCACCGGGCCGGCGTAAAGGCTCTCGAAAGGACCGTCCGGGCCGCCTGGAACCTTGGGGTGACCCATCTTTCCGTGTACGCCTTTTCGACGGAGAACTGGAAGCGGCCCGAAATGGAGATCAAGGGGCTCATGAGCCTTTTCCGCTTTTCTCTCAGGCGGAAGGTTGACGAGATCAGGCGGGAGAATGTCCGGCTGCGGTTTGCAGGAAAGCGGGACAACCTGCCTGCCGACGTGGTAGAGCTTATGGACTGGGCTGAGAGGGAGACCGGTATGAATACGGGGCTCACTCTTGTGGCCTGTCTGAATTACGGGGGGCGGCAGGAAATCATTGACGGAGTGAACGCACTGATCGCCAAAGGCGGGAACCAGCCCGTTACGGAAGAGGACCTGGACGGAATGATGTATCTCCCCGACCTTCCTCCTCCGGATCTTATCATCAGGACGAGCGGAGAGCAGCGGTTGAGCAATTTTTGGCTCTGGCAGTGCGTTTACAGCGAATTGTATTTCACCGATGTCCTCTGGCCTGATTTCGGATCCGGTGATCTCGAAAAGGCCATTGCACAATTTACCTGCAGGGAGAGACGATATGGCACAGTCAAATGAAGCAATGAAAGAACTGTTGGTCAGGGGAGGTGCCGGGGCGGCCGTGGTGGCTGTCGTGCTGGGGGCCCTGTATGCCGGGGGGATGACATGGACGGTGCTCGTTTCGGTTCTCGCCCTTGTCTCCCTTGGAGAGTTCTACAGCATGCTTTCAAGAAAATTCAAGGTTTCCAGGGGAGTCGGCTTCATTGCCGGGGTGCTCATTCTTTTCACGGCTTCTGAAGGCATCCATCCCATCTCACTGGTACTCACCCTGAGCATTACGGCCTTCGTCATCCTTTTCGTGGAGATACTGCGGAGGCAGATCAAAGGGGAGAGCTTTGCCATCTGGAACATGGGAGGCACCCTGGGGGGCATCCTGTACATCGTCATTCCATGGACCTTCATGATCCTGCTTCGGAGGCTTCCTTCCGGGGCCATTCTCCTTTTCACCATGTTTCTCTGTACCTGGAGCTGCGACGTGGCAGCATACATTATAGGTTCAAAGTGGGGCAGGATCCGTCTGTGTGAAAACGTCAGCCCAAAAAAGACATGGGAAGGATTTCTCGGCGGGCTTTCAGCTGCTCTTCTTGCCGGCGTGGCCGTGGCGTTTATCCTTGAAACGCCCCCCCTTCCCTTTCTCTTCGTCGGCCTTATCTGCGGCGTGGCCGGCCAGATCGGCGACCTTGCGGAGTCGGTCATCAAGCGGGAAACCGGAGTAAAGGACAGCGGGAGCGTCATTCCCGGCCACGGCGGCGTACTGGACCGGTTTGACAGCATCCTTGTCAGTGGTCTCCTGGTTTACGTTCTTTTCGGGGTCATTCTCCGATGAAGAAAATACGTCTTTTTGTCATAGGTTGTACCGGAAGCGTCGGCAATTCCGTTCTTTCCGTATGCCGGACTTTCCCCGATTTTTTTGAAGTGCGCGCCCTGGCGGCCCATTCTTCCTATGCGGAAACCGCGAAGCTGGCCGGGGAATTTCGGGCCGACCGGGTGGTGCTTTCCGACCCTGAAGCGGCGGCGGACCTCAGAAGATCCTTCGACGGCAGCCTGAAGGTGCTCGAAGGTGCTGAAGCCCTGGAGGAGACAGCTTCAAGCCCCGACATCGACCACGTGGTCGTGGCATCTTCAGGAACGGGAGCCATCGGCGCCCTCATGGCAGCCCTGAGGAGCGGCAAGGATGTATCCCTGGCCAACAAGGAGAGCATCGTGGCCGCGGGGCGGTGGGTACTCCCCCTGATCGGACGGGAAGGACAGCTCAGGCCTCTTGACAGCGAACACAATGCGGTGTGGCAATGTCTGGCGGGCAGAAACTCCTCTTCTGTTTCGCGTATCGTCCTCACGGCATCGGGGGGGCCTTTCCGCACCTTTTCCCAGGAAGAACTGGAGGTGGTGACGCCTTCCATGGCGGTGCGCCACCCTGTGTGGAGCATGGGAGCAAAGATCAGCGTGGACAGCGCCACGCTGATGAACAAGGGGATCGAGATCCTCGAGGCCATGACGCTCTTCTCTCTTCCCGCAGAGAGGGTAGACGCCGTGATATGCCCTGATTCCTTCGTCCACGGCATCGTGGAGTTCAGGGACGGATCATTTCTCTTCTCAGCATCTTCTCCCGACATGCGCCTTCCCTGCGCTTCAGCCCTGTTTTATCCCGAAAGGAGCCCCTTCCCGCCCGTCCCGGTCCCTCTTTTGCAGGAGAGGACCATTTCCTTCCATCAGCCCGACGAACAGCGTTTTCCCTCACTTCGTCTCGCAAAGGAAGCCGCCCGTAAGGGAGGGGCTTTCCCGGCCCTCCTGGTGGGGGCCGATGAGGTGGCTGTGGACCGTTTCCTGGCCGGTGAGATCGGCTTTACCGGGATCCCCTCGGTGGTGGAATCGGTTCTTGAACAATGGAACGGACCGGCGCCGGCTTCTCTCGCCGATGCCCTGTATATCCTGGACGAAGGAAGAAGACTGGCCGCTTCGGTTTGCCGGCGGCTGAAAATTTCCCGTCCCCCAAGGAGATCGATCTGAATGGCGAGTCTGCTGTCTTTCCTTTTTGTCATAGGTATCTGCGTCGTGGTTCATGAATACGGACACTACATTACGGCACGGCTGTTCGATGTCCAGGTGCACGAGTTCGCCTTCGGCATGGGACCGGTACTCTTCCAGCGAAAGGGGAAGCACACCCTGTGGTCGGTCAGGGCATTTCCCGTGGGGGGGTTCGTCCGCCTGGCAGGGATGGAAGAAGAAAACGATGAAGAGACCGTCGAGCCGGGCAGGGCTTTCTACGACAAGGCTGCCTGGAAGAGGTTTCTTATTCTCGTGAACGGCTCCGTGGCCAATGTTCTGCTCGCTCTCCTCCTGACGGCTGTTTTTCTTACGGGGCACGGTGTGGTCAACCTCGAGGAAACGGTCATCGGAGAGGTCATGGAAGGGTACCCGGCCCAGGCGGCGGGAATCGTGCCGGGGGACCGGATACTCTCCGTCAACGGCACCCCTGTGGAGACCTGGAGGGCCATGTCCACCGAAATCCGGCAGGAAGCCCCCAAAGGTTCCGTTCTCTTTTCCGTCCGCCGGGGGGGGGCGGTAATTTCCATATCCGCGGTGATCCTTCCGGACAGGGAGCAGGGAATTCCACTTTTCGGAATCCGTCCCGGCATGAAACGGTTCCCCGTCGGGGAAGCCTTTTCCTCCGCCCTTTCGTACACGGTGAATATGAGCGTGGAGATGATAAGGGGAATAATACGGTGGGTATCCGGAACCGAGAAGGTTGACGTCACCGGGCCCGTGGGGATTGCTTCCATGGCCGGCGAAGCGGCGAGGAAAGGACTGTGGACTTTTCTTTCCTTCCTGGCGCTCATCAACCTGAACCTGGGTCTTATAAACCTTCTTCCCTTTCCCGCCCTGGACGGGGGACGGCTCTTCTTCACCGCAGGGGAAATGGTTCTCAGGCGACGGCTTCCCCCGAAGATCGAGAATTACATTCACATGACCGGCTTTTTCCTCCTGATCACGCTCATACTCTACATCACGTGGCAGGATCTCCTTCGCCTGTTCCGGGGGTAGGATCATGGCAGGAACGGTCATCATTGCCGGCCTTTCAATAGGAAGCGGCCATCCCGTGCGGGTGGAGAGCATGCTCAAGATACCCCTCTCCTCCAGGGAAGAGTGTCTCGAGCAGTGCCGTTCCCTTGCCTCCTCCGGCTGTGAGCTGATCCGGGCAGCCTTCCCCTCCCCGGATCTCGGAGGTGATCTTGCATGGCTGAACGAAAAATCACCTGTTCCTCTCATGGCGGACATCCATTTCGATCCCGCTCTTGCCCTGGCAGCCCTGGAGGCGGGAACGCCGTCCATCCGGATCAACCCGGGAAATATGGCCCGGGCCCGTCTCCGGGAGGTTGTCGCTTCTGCACAGGAGAAAAAGGCAGTCATACGGATAGGAGCCAACGGAGGATCACTGAATTCCGCCCAGCTGGAGAGAGCCGGCGGAGTCCGTTCTGACGCCCTCGCCGCGGCGGTGGAAGAACAGCTTCTGATTCTCATGGAGGAAGGGTTTGAGGATATAATATTGTCCGCCAAGTCCACTTCCGTCCATGAAACGGTCCGGGCAAACTCTCTTCTTGCCCTCAAATATCCGGGCTATCCCTTCCACATAGGAATCACCGAATCGGGATACGGACGGGACGGACTGGTGAAAAGCGCTGCGGGGCTGGCCCTGCTTCTCGGACAGGGGATAGGAAACACAATCCGCATCAGCCTCACCGAGTCTCCTCTCGAGGAAGTCCGGGCCGGATATTCCCTGCTCAGGGCCATGGACCTGAGGCAGAGGGGCGGAAGCCTTATTTCGTGCCCGACCTGCGGGCGGAAAAGGATCGAAGTCAGAAAGATCGCCGACCTGGTGACGCCCTGCCTGGAGAGTCTGCCTGACGGGGTGACCGTGGCCGTGATGGGCTGCGAAGTGAACGGGCCGCGGGAAGCCATGGACGCCGATTTCGGGATAGCCGGTTCTCCCCGGGGTGCGGTGGTTTTTTCGAAGGGGACTGTTTTGAAGGAAGTCCCCCTGGAGAGAGTGCCGGAACTGCTTGCCGGGATGGCTGAAGAAGCCTGCCGTTTGAAAGAAAAGCACGACAACCGATAAACACATCTGGATAAAAGGGAAAGGGGAAAGAGTACAATGCCGGTAAACCTGAAAGGAAAAAGCTTTCTCACGCTGATGGATTTTTCGAAGGATGAAATTTATTACCTCCTCGACCTTGCTGCGGACCTGAAGGCGAAAAAGAGGGCGGGAATACGGGGCAATGCCCTTCAGGGCAAGAACATCGCGCTGCTGTTCGAAAAAGCGTCCACCCGTACCCGCTGCGCCTTTACCGTAGCCTGCATCGATGAGGGGGCCCACCCGGAATTTCTCGGCAAGAACGACATCCACCTCGGCGGGAAGGAAGATGTAAAGGACACCGCCAGGGTCCTCGGAAGGATGTTTGACGGCATAGAATACCGCGGCTTCAAGCAGTCCATGGTGGAAGAACTTGCGGAATACGCCGGGGTTCCCGTCTGGAACGGCCTCACCGACGTGGACCACCCGACCCAGATCCTCGCCGACTTCCTCACCATACAGGAGAATTTCGGGCGGATCCTGAAGGGACTGCGTCTCGTGTATTGCGGCGACGGGCGGAACAACATGTCCAACGCCTTGATGATCGGATGCGCGAAGCTGGGAATGCATTACGTGATCGCCTCCCCGGCCTCTCTCTTTCCGGAGGCAGCCCTCCTGGAGCAGTGCAGGACAATAGCCGCTGCCTCCGGCGGCTCGGTCACGGTTTTCGAAGACCCCTTCGAGGCCGTGAAGGGAGCCGATGCGGTGTACACCGACGTCTGGGTTTCCATGGGCGAAGAGGAAAAGAAGAAGGAACGGGAAGCCCTCCTGAGACCCTACCAGGTTTCCATGGACCTCATGAAGGCCTCGGGAAAGGATGAAACCATATTCCTTCACTGCCTTCCCGCGGTCAAGGAGCAGGAAGTCACGGAAGAGGTGTTCGAGGCTCCCTTCTCAAAGGTATTCGATGAGGCGGAGAACAGGATGCATACCATAAAGGCGGTCATGGTCGCCACCATCGGAAATCAGTAATTTTTCCGGCAAGGGGGTGAGAGGAATGGAAAACACGCGGCTTTTCCGCTGCGCCTCCTGCGGAGAGGAGTTTCGCCTGGGAGAGGGAGAGCGTACTCTCCGCTGCCCTTCCTGCGGAAGCAAAGTGCTGATTCTTCTTGAGGGCGAAAGCCTGTCGAGGAGAAAGTGCGGAGGATGCTCGGGCGGTTCCTGTTCGACCTGAGGGGGACGATGAAGGGCAGCCGGCGGCTGCCCTTTTTTTACAAAATGGCGGAAATGGATATGTCGATGGTTTTGATTCCCCTGACCGAAGACAGGGCATCCTCAAAATTTTTGATGGTTCGTGCGTCTCCCTTCAGGACAATGCATTCCAGGCAGTTGTCATGGTCCACATGGACGTGGGTGGTGCAGATGATCGCCTCGCCGAAATCATGCTGCAGGGAAGTGAGGGATCCCGTGGCATCCTTGATGTGATGATCATACATGATGGTCACCGTGCCGAAAACGATGCCGTCCCCCCGGGACCACGTTTCCCTCGAAAGCCGTTCCCTGATGAGCTGCCGCAGGGCCTCGGACCTGTTCTGGAGTCCTTTGCCCCTGATGTAGAGGTCGAACTCCGACAGAAGCGACGCCGGAACGGCCACACCAAATCGAACGAGCGAATCCATTGAAACCCCTCCTGTTCGTCATGTCTCCAGGGAGTATAATAAACTGAAATTCCCTGTTTGGGGGAGGATCTTTTTGGATAATATTTTCTGCGTCAGACTTCTGCCCGGCAAGGGACAAAAAGGGCCGGCCCTGGGAGCCGGCCGGAACGGTGAAGCATGCCTTGTCCTGTCCCGGGGAGGCACTGCCGTTTCTTCGTCAGACTTCCCTGAAGCCTGCGCCTTTCTCGGGCCTGAAGACGACGGCGCCGTTATTCTCCGGGATGATGGAGGAAACGTATTGCACAGGTACAGGGGGATGCACGGAAAAGGGACCGGGTCCGGTTTTGCCCTTTTTCCTCTGGGCCGGTTTCTCTGCGGTCTTGCCACGGGACCGGACCTGATGGTTCCGGAACATGCCCGGTGCCTGGCCCTTGCCGGAACGAACCTGCTCCTGGCCTTCCTTCTCCCCGGGGAGAGCGGTCAGGCTCCCTTCGAAGCCGTTGCAAGAACCCGGGCTGCAGAAAACCGCATGTTCGTGATTCTGGCGGATTGTTCCGCTCGGCCTGCAGCCTTCGGTCCTGACGGGAGGGACGTGCTTTCGGTCCCCGCGGGGAACGGAGGGGCAGAATTCCGCCTTTCCGGGGATCTTCTTTCTCAGGTCGGGCACGAGCAGGTCAGGAGAAAGGATCTCTATTATTCCCTTACGGCCCTATGAGCGGAGGCTCTCTGTGCTACAATATCCAGGCGGTGAAGTCCTCCCGCCGGATTTTTTCCGGTGAGGAGGAGCGCCTTTTTCCTCCGGTTCCATGAAGCAGTGCAGTGATTCTTTTGATCTATAGAGGGGTGAGTTTCTTGTCCGGACATTCAAAATGGGCAAACATCAAGCACAGAAAAGCGGCACAGGATGCCAAGCGGGGCAATCTGTTCCAGAAACTCGTGAAGGCGGTTATCATCGCGGCCAAGGAGGGCGGCGGGGATCCCGCCATGAATATGCGCCTCAAGGCCGCCATTGACCGGGCAAAGGCGGCGAGTGTGCCGAATGACAACATCATAAGGGGCATCAAGAGAGGCACGGGAGAAATCGAGGGAGCCCAGTACGAGGAGATCACCTACGAAGCCTACGGCCCGAACGGAGTGGCCATCCTTATCGAAGTCCTGACGGACAACAGGAACCGGGCGGCTTCGGAAATACGGGCCCTGCTTACGAGAAACGGCGGTTCCCTCGGCGAGGCCGGCAGCGTTGCCTGGATGTTCGAGCGGAAGGGAACCATCGAAGTCGGCGGGAAGGATCTCGACGAGGAAGCCCTTATGACCGCCGCCCTTGAAGCCGGAGCGGAGGACCTCGAGCAGCAGGAAGAAGGCTATGCGGTCTACACCGATCCTGCGTCCCTTTCAGACGTAAGGGAAGCCCTGGAAAAGGCCGGCTATTCCATCGAACGGGCGGAAACGGAGATGGTCCCCAAGAACACGGTCCAGATCAGCGACCCGGAGAAGGCACGAAAGGTGCTGCGGCTCATGGACCTTCTCGAGGAGAACGACGACACCCAGAATGTCTACGGGAATTTCGACATTCCCGATGTAATTATGGAAAGCCTGGAAGGATAGAGAAAGACCATTGCTCAAATGTATCGGCATTGATCCCGGACTGGGAAGGATGGGTTTTGCTTCGGTGCTCCGAGAGGGACATGTTTTTCGCTCCCTTTCCTACGGCTGTATCGAGACCCCTCCCGGCGAAACCATCCCTGTCCGTCTGAATATGATCTATGAAAAACTCGGGGAGCAGATTGAGTGCTGCTCCCCGGATTTTATGTCGGTGGAAAAGCTCTTTTTCGGCAGAAACATCACCACGGCTGAGTATGTCTGGCAGGCGAGGGGAGTGGCCCTCCTATTGGCCGCGAAGTACAGGCTTCCTGTCTTTGAACCGAAGCCGTCCCAGATCAAGCTGGCCGTCTGCGGCTACGGAACGGCGCCGAAGGAGCAGGTGCAGAAAATGGTCCAGCGCATCCTGAACCTGGACTGCATCCCGAAGCCCGACGATGCCGCCGATGCCATTGCCGCCGCCGTTACCGGCTTTTTCCTTTTTTCAGAGGAGAAAAGGACCGCTCCGTCAGGAGGACGTCATGCTGCGATTTCTTTCAGGTAAGGTCGTTTCCGTTTCCGATGCACTGGTGGTTCTCGATGTGGCCGGATTCGGCTTTGAGCTTCTCTGCACCGGGAGAGCGGCCGCCATGTGCAGGGAAGGAGAGCAGGCCCTGCTGGTGACCCACCTCCAGTTTGCCGAGACAGGCCCCTCCCTGTTCGGTTTCGCCGACGAGCGGGAGCGGGGGCTCTTCCTGAAGCTCACCACGGTAAAGGGCGTGGGCGGGAAAATGGCCATGAACATACTCAAAGCCGCACCTGCGGACAGGGTGATCAACTGGATTGTTTCTTCGGATGTCGATTCTCTCGTAAAAATTCCGGGAATCGGCCGGAAGACTGCAGAAAGGCTCTGTTTCGAGATGCACCGCCATCTCGCTGGAGAGTTCGCCGATCCCGCCTTCGACGGAGTGTCCCATGAAGGACGGAGCCTTGACCTTGCCATGGAAGGCCTTCGCTCCCTCGGATTTTCCCAGGGTGATGTGGCGGCTGTTTTCAGGAAGCTGAAGAATGCGGGGGCAGTGGAAGAGGAATCCACGGCGGAGCAGCTCATCCGCATGGCCCTGAAAGAACTGAAGCGGAATTGAGGTGATTTCCTGTGACGGAGGAAAAAAGGCGTTTCCTTGATCCTGCCGACGGGACGGGGGAGGACGAGACATCCCTCCGGCCCTTGTCGCTCGGAGAATTTGTGGGGCAGGAAAAACTCAAGGAGAAGCTTTCCATTTTTATCCAGGCCGCGCGGCAGCGGGGAGAATCCCTGGACCACTGCCTGTTTTACGGCCCCCCCGGACTGGGAAAGACGACCCTCGCAAGCATCATCGCGAGGGAGATGGGGGGGCAGCTTCGGGTCACTACCGGACCGGCTCTCGAGAAGACGGGTGACCTTGCGGCCATTTTGTCGAACCTGGAACCCAACGATGTGCTGTTTATCGACGAGATCCACCGTCTCCCCTCGAACGTGGAAGAAATCCTCTACCCCGGAATGGAGGATTTTTCGCTGCACATCATCGTCGGCAAGGGACCCCTCGCGAACAATATCTGCCTAACCCTGCCGAAATTTACCCTCGTCGGAGCGACAACCCGGCTGGGGCTTCTTACCTCGCCGCTCCGCGCCCGTTTCGGAATCGTGGAGCAGCTTTCCCTCTACGACGAAACGGAACTGGCGGGGATCGTGGCCCGGGGAGCAAGAGTCCTGGGGATTTCCCTCAGGGAAGAGGCAGCCGCCGAAATTGCCAGGAGATCCCGGGGAACTCCCAGGATCGCCCTCCGGCTTCTGCGGAGGGTGCGGGACGTGTCGGAAGTCCGTGGCCTTGTCTCTGTGGACGGCGCTGTCGCAGTGACGGCCCTCGACATGCTCGGACTCGATTCGAGCGGCCTGGACGAGGGGGACCGAAGAATTCTGAGGATCATCGTCGACCTGTTCGACGGCGGGCCGGTGGGTCTTTCGACCCTTGGAGCGGCCCTGAACGAGGAAGTCCAGACGATCGAGGATATTTACGAACCGTACCTTATCCAGCAGGGTTTTATCGAAAGAACTCCCAGGGGAAGAAAAGCCACGAGAAACGCATGGCTCTACCTCGGGAAAAACCCGCCCGCAGAAAAGCAGGAACAGTGGCAGCTTCAGTTTTCGGAGGAGGAATAAGCCATGTCGGGAACAGGAAGGCTTCTCATGGCCGCCGGAGCGGTTCTCCTTGCCGCAGGGGCCCTTCTCTACGTCCTGGGCACGATTTTCCCCATGCTCGGGAAGCTTCCCGGAGACATTGCCGTGACGAAGAAAAACGTCACAGTCTTTTTTCCGCTGACCACCATGATCATTGTCAGCGTCGTCCTGACGCTGATCCTCAACCTGATTGCCAGGTGGATAAAATAACAGAAGAACGACTGGAGGTTGCCCCATGCTTCGAACACTTCGAGTTCCATTTGCTGTCCTGATCTTTCTCTTCATCCTTCTTCCGTCCTTCCGGGCCGATGCAGGAATGGTGTCGGTGGGACTTTCCATCGGCCAGTCCGCGGTCAGGATCTCCTCGGCGTCGGTCATGACTGCCGCTGACGGGGCCGGAAAGCGTCACTCCATTGGAAGCTCCGCCGAATTCCGGGCTGCCGGCGCAGGGACGGTATCGGCAGGGAACCGCTCTTTCCGGCTTCCCGTCACCATTTCGGGAAAAGCCCCTCTCTCCTTCAACGGAAGGCGGTACAGGGGAACCTTCAGGATTATTTCCTCCGGGTCGGGGATTACCCTGGTCAATGTGCTCGATCTTGAGGAGTACCTGAGGGGAGTCCTCAAGATGGAAATCAATCCCGCCTGGCCCATGGAGGCCGTGAAGGCCCAGGCCATTGTTTCGAGAACCTACGCCCTGAGAAGCATGCGGCAGAACAACGGAAAGAACGGGTTCGACCTGCGGGATTCGGTCCTTTCCCAGGTGTACCGCGGAATCAACGCCGAGGACAAAAGGGCGGACCAGGCAATCTCCGCTACCAGAGGCATCGTGGTGTTCCACGGGGGCAACCTTGCCTTCACTCCCTTCCACTCGGACAGCGGGGGCGCCACCGCGGACGTGACCGCCGTCTGGGGAGGCTCCATGCCCTACCTCCGCGGTGTGAACGAACCCTATCCCCCGTCCTCGCCGAACGCCCAGTGGGAGGTCCATCTTTCCGCCGCCCAGGTTGAGGACGCTCTCCGCCAGGCCGGAGCCGATGTGGGACCTCTCCGGGATCTCCGCATAGGCGAGACCGATGCTTTCGGCAGGGCCAATACCCTGGTGGCCGTTGGAGCCAGGGGCACCCAGACGGTGAAAAGTCATGCCTTCAGGATGGCTGCCGGCAGCACTGTAATCAAGAGCACATCTTTCACCATCACGTCCAGGGGAGGGGCCCCCACCCCTTCCATGCCCCTTCCCCTGCCTTCACGGACCCCCCCGCCCGCAGCAGGGGGAGGAAAGGATGTCCCCACGTCGAACACTCCCATGTCTGCCGCCGAGGAACGGCAGCTCACAGCCCTCACCGAGCAGGGGGTTTTCAATGCTGAAGAGCTGATGGATATGCTCCTGAACCCGGAAAAGCGGAAGGGATACCTTATCCGTGCTCTCAGGACCAGGAGACCGGAGACACCCTCCCAGCCTTCGGTTCCCTCATCGCCTTCAGGGGGATTCGTCTTCCGCGGCAAAGGCTGGGGTCACGGGGTCGGACTTTCTCAGTGGGGGGCGAAAACCCTTGCCGAGAAGGGCTGGGATCACAAAAAAATCATCCAGTTTTACTTCCCCGGGGTCACCCTCGGAAAAATGTAGCGGGGTGCTTCCCTTTGGACCTTTTCGACCTCGCTTCGTACGGTTACCTGCTGCCGGAAGAACTCATCGCCCAGAACCCGGCCGAACCGAGAGACTCCTCCCGCCTCATGGTCCTCTCCAGGGAAAGGGAGGAAATTCTCCACAACACCTTCGCGTCGCTGGGAGATTTTCTGGATGAAGGCGACCTCCTTGTTCTGAATGACACCAGGGTGATTCCCGCACGGCTTTTCGGCTCGAAAAAAAACGGCGGAGGAAGGGTGGAAATACTGCTTCTCAAGGCACTGGACGCCTCCTTTTTGCAGTGGGAGGCCCTGGTGAAGCCAGGAAGGAAAAATCCTCCGGGGACGGGGATTTTCCTCGCCGACGGGACGGAAATACTTGTCGGAGCCAGGGGCGGGGAAGGTGTCCGAAACGTGGCCTTTCCGGCCGGTACGGAGGTGCTTCCCCTCCTGGAGCGAATCGGGGAAACCCCTCTTCCGCCCTACATTACCTCGTCCTCCGCTCCCCGTTCGTCCTACCAGACGGTTTTCGCCAGAACGGACGGCTCTGCGGCAGCCCCCACGGCGAGCCTTCATTTCACCCCCGGGCTGCTCGGGGAACTTCAGCGGGAAAGAGGCGTCCGCCTCGGCTGGCTCACTCTCCACGTGGGGCTCGGCACCTTCCGCCCGGTAAAAAGCGGGGACATAAGGGAACACAAAATTCACGAGGAATATTGCTTTCTTCCCGCAGAAACCAGAAAACTCATCCTCGAAACGAAACGGAGAGGGCGAAAAGTGATCGCCGCCGGGACCACCGTGGCGAGAACCCTTGAATCCCTGGCCGGAGAGAACGGTTCCCTGGAATCGGGCGAGCGGATGACCCGGCTGTTTATTTATCCGGGGTACAGGTTTAAAATTATCGATGGGCTGATAACGAACTTCCATCTTCCAAAAAGTTCACTCCTTATGCTGGTTGCCGCGTTCGCAGGATATGAATTCACCATGAGGGCCTACGGAGAGGCGGTTTCCCGGAGGTACCGTTTTTTTTCCTTCGGAGACGCCATGTTCATTCGGTAGAAAGAGGTGAACCGTATGTGGTCATGGGAATGCTTCACTCCCCATCCTCCGGTGCTTGTGCCCCAGGTGGGAAGGGGAAGGGAAGAGGAGGCCCGGCAATCGGCCGGGGCCATGAAGAAACTCGGCCGGATCCTGGGAGGGGAAATGCCTTCGCTGCTCCTGATTCTCTCACCCCATGCCCCTTTTGCAGGAGGAATCACCTTTTCCGTGGCGGAAAGCTACGGAGGAGATTTCTCCATGTTCGGCGCTCCGACCCCGCAGTTCACTTTTCCCGGAGACCCGGACAGGGGCCTTCGTCTTGCCGCGGAACTCTCCCCGAGATTCCCGGCGGTTGTCTCCAGGAAAAAGAAACTGCTTCTGGACCATGGAGCCCTCGTTCCCCTGAGCTTCCTCTCTGCAGAAGACAGAGGAAGGCAGCCGGGAATCATCCTCGCGAACCCCATAGGTCTTTCTCCTTCCGGGGCCTTCGAACTCGGAACGTTCCTCGCTTCACTTGCCGGCGAAGATCAATGGGGACTTGTGGCCAGCGGGGATCTTTCCCACAGGGTGACCAGGGAGGCTCCGGCAGGCTTTTCCCCTGCAGGGGCCCGCTTCGACAGCCTTGTCGTGGAAGCGCTCCGGAAGAACGACCCTTCCGGGCTTCTCAGGCTGGATGCCGGCGAGATAGAAGAGGCCGGTGAATGCGGACTCCGGTCGGCCCTTGTTTTTTTGGGGCTTGCCCGGAAAAGGAATGTCCGTTTTCTTTCCTACGAAGCCCCGTTCGGTGTAGGGTATGCCGTAGCCTTCGCTCCGCTCCATGCTGCGCCGGACCTGGCGAGAAAGGTGCTGGAGACATTCTTTGCTGAAGGGGAGGAACGGGCGAGAGAAGAAGCGGCGCACCTTTCCGACCTGCCCGAAATGGCCGAAAGAGCGGGCTGCTTCGTCAGCCTGAAGAAAAAAGGAGATCTCAGGGGCTGCATCGGGACAATCCTTCCCAGGAAAGCCGGCCTTGCCGAAGAGATTGCTGAAAATTCCCTCTCCGCTGCTTTCGAAGATCCAAGGTTCCCTCCAGTTGAACAGAGGGAACTCGAAGACATCTCCATATCCGTGGACATACTCTCCATCCCGGAGGCAGTACCTGACACCGCCCTTCTGGACCCGAAAAAATTCGGTGTGATCGTGGAGAAGGGCGGGGCCAGGGGCGTGCTCCTTCCTGACCTGGATGGTGTTGATACCGTGGAAACCCAGCTGTCCATTGCCGCCCGCAAGGCGGGGATAGCCGACTGGCGTACAGCGGCGGTCAGGAAATTTTCCGTCCGGAGGATCAGGGAGATGGGGCGTCCATGACGAAGGGGTTCCGGACCGCGCTCTGGTGGAGACGGGAACAGGAGAGTATCCGCTGTCTTCTATGCCCTCACTGCTGCCTTCTCGCCCCGGGAGAAACAGGAAAATGCCGTGCAAGAAGGCATGAACGGGGAAGAGGGCTCATCACACTGAATTACGGGAGAATATCCTCTGCGGCGGTGGACCCGATTGAAAAGAAGCCCCTCTACCACTGGAACCCGGGAACGGCCATCCTGTCCCTGGGAACGGTGGGGTGCTCCATGGACTGTCCGTTCTGCCAGAACTGGCGTATCGCAGGGTGGGATCCGGCTCTTTCTCTCGCCTCAATGGAACCGGAGGGCGTGGTAGCCTTGGGTGCGAAAACGGAAAGCAGGGCCGTCGCCTTTACTTACAACGAACCCCTGGTGTGGTTCGAATTTCTTCTCGATGCTTCCCGGGCTCTTCGGGAAGCGGGAAAGTCCACGGTGATCGTGAGCAACGGAATGATCCTTCCGGAACCTCTCGGCGAGCTTCTTCCCTTTCTCTCGGCGGCCAACATAGACCTGAAGGCTTTCACTCCGGAGGCGTACGGTGTCCTGGGAGGAAACCTGGAGGCTGTAAAAAACACGATCCGGACCCTCATCACCGGCGGTGTTCATGTGGAGGTCACCTTTCTCCTGGTGCCGGGCATAAACGACGACAGGGAGGCCTTCGGCCGCATGGTCCAATGGCTCGCTTCCCTGGAACCCCGGCCTGTTCTTCATGTCTCCAGATACTTCCCCGCAAGGAAATGGACCGTACCGCCCCCGTCGAAGGAGATGGTGAGGGAGTACTGCACCCTGGCCCGGAAGGAGCTTCCCTGGGTCTATTCCGGCAATACGGGTGAGCGAAGCGAAACGAGGTGTCTTTCCTGCGGAGGTCTTCTTCTTGCCAGAAGAGAATATTCCATAATCGAGAACAACCTTGACCCAAGCGGAAGATGCGTGGCGTGCGGCACGCGGTCGCAGATCATCATAACTGAACAACCTGGAGCTGATTGAATGAAAAAACGACTTTTCCTTGTATTCCTTGCTCTTGCAGCCGCTGGGGCCCTCGGGTTCGCCTACCGGACAGTCTACTATCCGGCGGAATGGTGGCACGAATATCTGCCCGCCGGTGAGGGTGAGCCGGTCCCCGTCCTTGTACGGCAGGGCATGAACGCCAGGAGGGCGGCTGAGGAGTTCGAATCCGCCGGGGTCCTGGAGGGAGGAAACGCTTCCGACCTGGCGAGGTGGATGACCCGGTTTTCCATCGACCGTCGGCTGAAGCCGGGAATGTACTCCATACGAAGGGGATCTCCCTGGGAAGTGGCCAGGCAGCTTGAAAAAGCCGAGCCCTCCGTGTCGTCCTCCACCATCGTTCCGGGCACGGATGTTTTCTCCTTTTCCGGAATTTTCACCCCCCCTCTTGCCCCGGAGACCATGGAGAAGATCCTCGCCAGGAATGACCTGTTCCCGAAGGAGATTGCCCCCCTGCTGCCCCCTGAGGCGGAAGGCCGGCTGGCCTTCCTTCTTCCCGAGACGGTCCACACCGCTGAAAACAGCGGGGAAGAGGTCGTATCGTCTGCGGCACGGCTGTGGTGGGACAGAATAGGCTCTCATATCCCCGAGGAAAAGAGAACGGCGGAATACCTCCTTGAAATGGCAGTCATATCCTCCCTCATAGAAAGAGAGGCCCTCTGGGATGAAGAAAGGCCTCTCATCGCCGGAGTCATTGAAAACAGAAGGAAGAAGAAAATGCCTCTCCAGATCGACGCCACAGTGGTGTATGCATGGAAAAAAGAGGGAAGAAACCTGACCCGTGTGCTCTACAAAGATCTGGAAATCGATTCTCCCTACAACACCTATAAAATCCCGGGGCTTCCGCCGGCCCCCATCTGCATTCCGTCGGAAAAATCGTGGCTCGCGGCCCTCAGCCCTGAGAAGACGGAATATTTTTATTACGTGGCCGGGCAGGACGGAAGGCATCTTTTCTCCGAGACTCTCAGCGGACATCAGCGGAACATACGGAAGGTGCGGGGCAAATGACCTCTCCCGGGAGAAAGGACATTGCTCCGGACATGGGACGGATGCTGCTCGTCCTTCCCAGGGATTCCATCGTGCTTTTCAGCTGGACCGTTTCCGAATACGACGGCCTCGGATTCGTTACAACGGAAAACGGGAAAAGAGGCGGAGAAAAAGAATCCTGCCGGGAGAATTCGGACGGGAACGGCGCACAGGGCGTTGTCTCCCTTTTCTTCCCTTCGGAGAAGCGGCAGGACGTGTTAGAATTGATTAATGCCCTGAAATCAGAAGGGATGAGCCTGGAGCTTCTTCGGGAGGAGGAGCCCTGTTCGTTCGATTGGGCAAAAACAGAAGACTACCCGGAGGAATTCGATTTGATATGAGTGTCAACGCCAGGCTGGGAAAAGCTCTGAAGTCCCTCCTTGCAGAAGGTGCGGATTTCGCGGATCTTTATTTTGAGACATCATCGTCCCATTCCTTCGTGTACGAGGAAGGGGCCTTCGAGGAAATTTCCTCTTCAAGTTCAGAGGGGACAGGCGCCAGGGTGGTCAGGGGAGAATCCACCTCCCACGTCCATGCACCGGGTGTAGGCACTGCCCTGGGATTTTCGTGCCTTGAAAGGTCTGCCGCGAACAACGGTCTCGTTCTGCCTCCCTTCGGCGGAATCGATGTCCGGGTGATCGGTGTGGAAAGAACGCCGGCTCCGCCGGACATCTCCTTTTTCAGGGATGTGGACGGAAGGATCAGAAGCGGTTCCATGTGGGTGAAGCAGGTTTCCATGCATCTTGAGACGGCATGCAGGAGTTTTGCCGTGTTCAACAGCGAGGATATCTTCGCGGGAGACAGGAGACAGTACACCCTCTTCAGCGTGGAAGTGGTGGTGGAGAAGGGAGGAGTGCTGCAGACAGGCTACGAATCAGAGGCCCTTTCCCTGGGGAGCACAGATTTTTTCCGGAAGATTTCCCCCCTGAAAGTTGCAGAAAGTGCCCTGGCACGGGCGCTGCTCATGCTTGACGCGCCTGAATGCCCTGCGGGGGCCATGCCTGTCCTCCTCTCCGGCGAGGCGGGAGGGACCATGGTGCATGAAGCCTGCGGACATGGCCTTGAAGCGGATATCATACAGAAGGACTTTTCTGTCTACAGGGGCAAAATCGGGCAGGCTGCGGCGAGCCCCCTGGTGACCCTTGTTGATGACGGTTCGCTTCCCGGGCTTCTGGGAAGCGGTGCCTGCGACGACGAGGGAACACCCTGCCGACGGAACGTTCTCATAGAAAAAGGCGTACTGAAAAGCTACCTCACCGACAGGACATCGGCCCGGAAGGACGGGCTTCCCCTGACGGGCAACGGCAGGAGGAGCTCTTTCCGTTCCATTCCCCAGCCCCGAATGACGAACACGTATATCGAGCCCGGCGAAACTTCTCCGGAGGAGATGCTCAGGGGCATGAAAAAGGGCCTTTTCGTGCGGAAGATGGGGGGAGGAGAAGTGGATCCCACCTCAGGCGATTTTGTTTTTCATGTCACCGAAGGATATCTTGTACGGGACGGACGGATAGTCCATCCCGTCCGCGGGGCCGTTCTCACGGGCAACGGTCCGGACGTTCTCTTCCAGATCGAGGCGGTGGGGAACGATCTCCACTTTTTGCCGGGGATGTGCGGAAAATCGGGACAGAGCGTTCCTGTTTCCGACGGCCAGCCTTCCCTGCTGCTCCAAAGCATGGTGATAGGGGGCTCGGGAGCCTGATATGAGTTTTTTCCGTAATAAAGATGCAGCCGGCGAGCGCAGATCGTCCAGGGGAAAAAGAAAAAGAAGCGGCGGAGGCATCCTTTCCCTCTGGGTCGAAGTGTTTGCCTTTCTCGTTCTCGCTTTTCTGCTCTATGTGCTCGCATCGATTTTTTCACTCCGGACGGGAGCCTGGGGAGAGCAGATCCGCTTTTCCCTGCTGAGAAACTGGGGAGGAGCGGTCATCATCCCCGTTCTTTTCGGGGGATACCTCTGCGTTTCCTACCTCCTGAAGACGGGAGCAAAGGGTATTATCCGTCAGTTCCTGGGTACGGCCCTCCTGTTTTTCTGCTCGGCCCTCCTCTTCGGACTCTTCAGGATGGCTGCGGTATTCCAGGGAGTGACCGTTCTGTCTCCTGGATACCTTGGCGACGGCCTCGCCATTTTCTTCACCCGCAACATCGGGTCGCTGGGCACCCTGCTTCTTGGCGCCGCGATCCTCGTTCTTTCGGCGAGTCTCTACGGATTTTTCCAGCCGGCGGCGGTGATCCGGAAGATTTCCCTGCTGGTGAAGACTATTTCGAGCGAAAAATGGAAGCGCATGCCCTTTCCCGAGGACGATGCCCCGCAGTCCTCACCCGTTCCGGCTGAGGAAGCCCCTGTCCCCGGGGTGCTTCCCGAAGAAAAACGCCCTTCCAGGCCCTGGTCATTCGCCTCTCAGGTCGGGCGGGAAGAGCCTGAGGCAGAAGAGGAACCCGGGGGAAATCCTTTGCCCGTGGCCGGCGCGGCAGAAGAAGCAGACCCTCCGGTTCGGGAAGAGCGGAAAGAGAATGAAGATCTCGCCGGCGACGACGATGATTTCTTTCTGCGAAAGCAGGGCCGTGAGGCGGAGGCATCCTTCTCCGAACCTGCCGCCGGAAACCTCCCCGAGCCTTATGCTGCCGGTGAAGGAAGGCCGGCCTATGAAGAAGAGCCGGAAGAAGAAGAAGAGGGAAAGGACCCCCATGCCCTTCCGGAGATCAAGTTCAACGAGCTGGAGGGAACGGAGAAAAAAGTGAGGGGGGCGGCTTTCCCACCTCCCCTGGACATCTTCGGGCCGAAGCAGCTTCTTGATTCCCGGGAGTCCAATGAAACGGTACAGGAGCAGGCGTCTTCCATTATCGCGACCCTCGCCGATTTCGGCGTGAGTGCCGAGATGGCCGACGTGGTCATCGGCCCCACGGTCATCCAGTTCCAGATGCAGCTTGCTCCCGGAATAAAAGTCAGCAAGGTGGCCGGACTGAGCAACGACCTGGCGGTGGCCCTGACCGTTCCCTCTCTGCGGATTGAAGCGCCCATACCGGGAAAACCCTACGTGGGAGTGGAGATACCCAACCCGAAGAGGCGCGGAATTTCCATCCGCACAATCCTGGAATCCCAGATATTCCAGGACAACGAGTATGACCTGCCCCTTCCCATGGGAGTGAGGGTGGATTCCCGCCCCCTCGTGGTGGGTCTCGAGGATCTTCCTCATCTTCTTGTGGCAGGAACGACGGGTTCGGGAAAAAGCGTCTTCGTGACGAGCTGCATCACCGGGCTCTGTTCATACCGCTCCCCGGAAGAGCTCCGGCTTATCCTGATCGACCCTAAGAGAGTGGAAATGAGCATGTACGAAAATCTCCCCCATGTACTGGCCAAACCGGTGGTCTCACCCAAAAAGGCGGTTCAGGCCCTTGCATGGGCGGTCAGGGAGATGGAGCACCGGTACGAGATCTTCGCCCGGGCCAGGGTGAGAAACCTGAAATCCTACAACCAGTGCGTCCTGCCGAAAGCGCAGCTCCCCTACATCGTGATTGTGGTGGACGAACTTGCTGACCTCATGTTCACAGCCCAGAAGGAAGTGGAGGACTACATCTGCAGGCTTGCCCAGATGGCCAGGGCGACGGGGATTCACCTTATCCTTGCCACCCAGCGTCCTTCGGTGAATGTCATCACCGGACTCATCAAGGCGAATGTTCCCGCGAGAGTGGCCTTTACCCTGCCATCCCAGACCGACTCCCGGACCATCATTGATATTTCCGGTGCCGAGAGGCTCCTCGGGAAGGGAGACATGCTGTTCGTCAGTTCGAGATATCCGAGGCCTCTCAGGGTTCAGTCGCCGTACATCGATGACGGAAAGAGCATCGAGATAATCAACTACCTCAGGAACGTTTTCGGGGAGCCCGAATACGTGGATATCGAGGACCAGGGGGGGGATGCCCCTTCCGGAGGCGACACGTCCTACGCTGACGACCCCCTGCTCGAGGAGGCTGTGGACATCGTCCTGGACACGGGTATCGCTTCCGCGAGCAGGCTGCAGCGTCAGCTGCGGGTCGGGTTCACCAGGGCCGCACGGCTCATCGACACCATGGAGCAGATCGGCATAGTGGGTCCCCCGGAGGGGTCAAAGCCGAGAGAAATTCTCGTGGATGACGAGAGGGCAAGGGAAATGCTCCGGTCTGCCTCCGGCCAGGGTGACTGACGTGGGGGAGATCGTTCTTCCGGGCGTCCGGGCGTCCTTCTCTGACGGCGGGCCCGGAGAACCCCTGGTCATAGTCGCCGGGGGAAGGGAGCCTTCGCTGCCGTGGCTGCGGGATCTCCTGCCAGGAAAGGAGCTCTGGTGCGCCGATTCGGGGCTTGTTCCCTGCATGAAGGCGGGCTTTACGCCTTCGAGGCTTCTCGGGGACGGGGACAGCACGCCGCCTGCCCTCTGGGAGCAGGTCGCCTCCGGAGGCACAACGGCAGTCGAGTCTTACCCCGCTGACAAGGATTTTACGGATCTCCAGCTCGCCTTCTTCCGTGCAGCCGGGGAAGGGAGGCGGGAGGTTGTCGTTTCCGGCTGCTGGGGCGGGAGATTCGATCATCTCTGGTCCGCCGTCCATTCTGCTCTCTGGGCGGCTGAGAGGGGAGTCAGGGTCCTTGCTTTTGCTGATCACCTGGAGGTTCTCTTCCTGGTGTACGGCGGGGAGGAATGGGAGCTGGATGTCACGGCCGGAAGTTATTCCGTCCTTTCCCTTCTGCCTCTCGGAGGGGAATGCGGGGGAGTGTTCCTGAAAGGAGCGAAGTGGGAGCTGAAAAACGCCGGGCTCCTTCCGGGAAGGCCTTTTGCCGTAAGCAACCGGCTTGTGGATAAAGAAAAGCCCAGAATCTCCGTAAGGGAAGGGATTCTGGGCGTTTACCTCGGTTCAGGAGAAAAAGCGGGCTGATCAGACAGCCCGCTTCACTCTTCCGGCTTTGAGGCATCGTGTGCAGATCCTCATCCTGAGAGACTCGCCGCCGCCGACGTCTGCTTTCACACTCCGAAGATTGATGAGCCACCGTCTGCGGGTGTGGCGGTTGGAATGGCTTACGGCGTTCCCCGTTGCAGGGCCTCTTCCGCAGCATTCACATACTCTGGCCATGATTTCGCCCCCTTGTTGCGATATATTTCGATTAGGATTCGACCAAACGGAAGAATTCTAGCACAGAGGGGAGCAGGGAGCAAATGCTTTTCTGCAGGAAAAAGAAAGAAATAACGGGAAGAAACAAAGAAACGGTGAAAAACAGTACGGAATCCCGAAAGAACAGGGCCGCAGCCTCTGGGTCTTCCCCCGGGGCCCCGGGGCGGAAGGTGACTTTTTCTTTTCTCCAATGAACGATATACTGTAAACGGCACCAAAGCGGGCTCCGCAAAAGACGGAATGAAAGGGCCTCCCTTCCTTTTTGCGGCTGTATAATGGTGTCCGTTCTCAACCGGGTTTTTCAGCCCGTTTTCGATTATCCTTCAGGGAGGAGCGAGCATATGAAATTCAGCGAAAAAATGGCCGAGATCGAGACCATCGTCGGACGGCTTGAAAAGGAAGCCCTTCCCCTTGAAGAAGCTTTGGCGCTTTTCGAAAAGGGAGTGGCACGGATCAGGGAGTGCCAGGCCTATCTCAGGGAGGCAAAACAGAAGGTCGCTCTTCTTTCCTCCGAAGGGAAGGAAGTACTCTTTCCCGACGGGGCGGTGAAGGAGGGGGACGGGGAATGAGCAAAGGGGATTTTAAGCTTCAGTTTGACCGGGCCAGGGATTTTATTGAAAAAAGCCTGGAGGATCTGTGTTCACGCCCGGTCGCCCTAGTCCCCCCGAGACTCATGGACTCCATGGCCTATTCTCTCAGGGCGGGAGGAAAGCGGCTGAGGCCGGTCCTCTGCATAAAGGCCGGTGAGGTTTTCGGGCTCGAAAGGGAGAAGACGGTTCCTCTCGCTCTCGCTCTGGAAATGATCCATACAGCTTCGCTGATTCACGATGACCTTCCCGCTATGGACGATGATACTCTCAGGAGAGGAAAGCCCACCAATCATGTGCTTTTCGGCGACGCTCTCGCCATCCTCGCGGGGGACGCCCTCATGGCCTGGGCTTTCGAGCACCCTCTTTCCGTTCTTCCCGGCATGGGACTCCCCTCCGACAGGATCTGCAGGTCCATGCACGTCCTGGCGAACGCCCTCGGCCCGGAGGGCATCTGCGGCGGGCAGGTTCTCGATATTGACCCGCAGAGCATGGACGATTCCCCGGATTTCCCCTGGAAGGTGACCAGGCAGAAGACCGCCGTCCTTCTTCGGGCGTCCATTCTTTCTGGAGCGGTCCTTGCGGGAGCTGACGGGGATTCCCTGGAGGCCCTGGGCGCTTTCGGAGACCATCTCGGCTCCGCCTTCCAGATAGTGGATGATATCCTCGACGTCACATCCACGGCGGAAGAGCTGGGGAAAACTCCGGGAAAGGACGAGTCGCAAAACAAGCGGACCTTTGTCGCCGCATACGGCCTGCAGAAAGCCCGGGAACTTGCGGCCCGGGAGAGCAGGCTTGCTTCGGAAGCCCTTGAAGGCGTCCGGGGCGACACGGCTTTTTTCTCCGATCTCTCGGACTACCTTTGCGAACGGACGAAGTGACATGGCGATTCTTGAAATACTGAAGGACTATACGGAACTCAGGGATCTTTCCAGGGAGGACATCAGCGCTCTTGCCGGCGAACTGCGGGAGCGGATTACTTCCGTTGTGCTGAAAAACGGGGGGCACCTTGCGTCCTCCCTGGGGGCGGTTGAACTCATCCTCTCCCTTCTGCGTTCCTTTGACCCGGCGGAAGACCGCATTCTCTTCGACGTGGGGCACCAGGCCTACGCCTACAAGCTTCTCACCGGGAGGCTCGACCGGTTTGATACTCTCAGGCAGTGGGGAGGGGTCAGCGGTTTCCCGAGAAGGAGGGAAAGCTCCTTCGACCATTTTGACGCCGGGCACAGCAGCACGTCTCTCTCAGCCGCCCTGGGATTTGCCAAAGCGAGAGATGTCCTCGGGAAGAAGCACCATGTGGTGGCCGTCATCGGCGACGCTTCCCTGCTCAACGGTCTCGCCTTCGAGGCGCTGAACTATACCAGGGAATCCCGGACAAAAGTGATTTATGTCCTCAACGACAATACCATGTCCATCAGTCCAAGGGTGGGCGGCATGGCCACCCACCTGGCCCGCCTGAGTTCCAGTTCGGCCTATAACTGGCTCAAGAAGGCCATCAAGGACTCCTGTGCCTCCCTTCCCCGGGGGCAGGCTCTTGAGAATGTCCTGGGCAAGATGAAGGACCATATCAAGACCATCGTCAAGCCCGTCAACATTTTCGACGAGATGGACATCAACTATTGGGGCCCCTTCGACGGCCACAATACGGAAGAACTTGAGAACGTCTTCGAGCTGGCGAAAAAATACGACCGGCCGGTGCTTCTCCACGTGGTGACCGTCAAGGGAAAGGGCTCTGAGGAGGCGGAGAAGGATCCCACCGCTTTCCACGGGGTTTCTCCCGCCCGGCCGAAAGAACCGTGCGAAACCGGGCGAAAATCCTGGAGCGAAATTGCTGCCGGCATCGTCCTCGGCATGGCGGAAAAGGACAGCAGGATCGTCTGTCTTACGGCGGCCATGAAATGCGGGAGCAGGCTTGACGAGTTCGCCTCCCGGTTTCCTGACAGATTTTTCGATGTCGGAATAGCCGAAGGCCACATGGTGACCATGGCGGCGGGAATGGCCGCGGGGGGGCTGAAGCCGGTGGTTTTCGTCTATTCCACCTTCCTCCAGCGGGCCATGGACCAGGTGGTGCATGACGTCTGCATGCAGAATCTCCCCGTCACCTTTGCCGTGGACAGGGCAGGCCTTGTCGGCGAGGACGGCGAGACCCACCAGGGACTTTTCGACATCCCCTGGTCCAGGCCTGTCCCCAACCTTGTCATGACTGCTCCCCGGGACGAGGAAGCGCTGCGCAGCCTCTTCCTCTTCGCGGGCAAACATGAGGGGCCCGTGATGATACGCTTCCCCAGGGGTACGGCCGTTCCCTGCCTGAAAAAAGGGAACTCCCTGGTAACGCCTCCTGCCCCGGACATGCTGAAGCCTGAAATACTCGAGACGGGAAGCGAATGGGCTCTCATCGGATACGGAAAGACGGTGGAGCTTATGCTCAGGGCGAGGGAAACGGCACGGTCCCGGGGAATTTCTCCCCTTCCTGGAGTAGTTGACCTGAGATGCCTGAAACCCCTGCCCGAACATGATCTTCAGAAAATCCTGGCATCCCACTCTTTCGTTGTCGTGGCGGAGGACGGATATTCCGCCGGGGGCGCCGGGGAGGCCATCGCGGCATTGGCCAGGGGTATGGGGGAGAGAAATACAGCCGTCGTTTCAGTGACGGGGGTACCCGATATATTCGTTCCCCAGGGAACAATCAGGGAACAGGAGGAATATTGCGGCCTCACACCGGGGAAAGTGGTGAATCGTTTTGTCGAGTTCCAAAAAAGAGCGTATCGACAGGCTGCTCGTATCTAAGGGACTCGTTGAGACGAGATCGAAAGCCCAGGCCCTTCTTCTGGCCGGCAAAGTCTTTGTCGGCGGTTCCAGGGTGGACAAGACAGGCTCCCTGGTTCCGGCGGACGCCTCTATCGAAGTCCGGGACGACGGGGAAAAATGGGTCAGCAGGGGAGCGCACAAACTTCTCAGGGGACTCTCTTCGTTTTCCGTTTCGCCTGCGGATTTGGTCTGCGTTGACATCGGGGCCTCCACCGGGGGATTTACCCAGGTTCTTCTCGAAGGAGGGGCCCGGAAGGTCTACGCGGTGGACGTAGGCTATGGTCAGCTCGCCTGGTCCCTGCGGAATGACGAAAGAGTCGTGGTCATGGAAAGGACCAACGCCAGGGCGCTCACCCCGGAGAATTTCCGGGAGATCCCCGACCTCGTCGTCGCTGACGCATCCTTTATTTCCCTGAAGCTCCTGATCCCCCCGATCCGGCTGATACTCTCCCCGGGAGGGCAGGCAATTCTGCTGGTGAAACCCCAGTTCGAGGTCGGGAAAGGCCGGGTCGGAAAAGGGGGAGTTGTCCGATCGAAGGAGGACCACGTGGCGGTCCTGAAGGATATCCTCGCCTTCTGCGAGGAGAGCGGCGATTTTTATCCGGCGGGGCTGACCTTTTCTCCCATTACCGGTCCCATGGGAAATATAGAGTATCTTCTCCACGGGGTCAGGGCCGGAGGATCATGCAGACCGCTGTCTCCGGAAGAAACAGTGGAAGAAGCCCATCACTTTTTCCGGAAGGAAGGATAGGCAATGGCGGATCCCCGCATCGGAATGCTCGTCAATACGCGAAAACCGGGAGCGCTCGCAATGGCCAGGTCTCTCATCGAATGGGGGAAGGCGTCGGGAGTTTCCTTTCTTTTCCCCCCCCACGAGGCTTCGGTCCTGGGGATACAGGGAGTAGACGACGAAGAGTGGAGAAGGGCCGTTTCAATAGCCGTCGTCATCGGGGGCGACGGAACATTCCTCCGGGCGGCGAGATATGTTCTCGGTGCATCCATCTCCCTCTACGGCATCAACCTGGGGCATCTCGGCTTCCTTGCCTCGGGGAAGGCCGAGGAAGCGGAAAAGGACCTTGAAGCTATCCTGCGGGGAGAGTATTCCCTGTCCTCCCACCGGGTTCTCGAGGGAAAAATCCGCAGGGACGGAAAAAACATCCACAGCCTTTTCGCCCTGAACGACCTTGTCCTCGCCAAGGGAGCCATGGCCAGGGTGATGCACATCGAGGTGAGTCTCGGCGACAAAGTGCTCAACACGCTGCCCGCGGACGGCATCATCGTTTCCACTCCCACGGGATCCACCGCATATGCCCTTTCAGCCGGAGGACCGATTGTTCCTCCCCACATTCCCTGCATGATCATCGTTCCCATCTGCGCCCACACCCTCTATACCCGTCCGGTGCTCGCCGGTGAGAACGACGTCATTACCCTTACCCCGAAGGGAAACCACAGGGATCTGCTTCTCACCCAGGACGGGCAGCTGGGGTACGAAATCCTTCCCGGAGACAGTATACTCATCTCCCTGAACGGCGAAAAGGCCGTCAGCGTGATCACCCTGCCCACGAGGAACTACTTCGATCTTCTCCAGGAGAAACTCCAGTGGGGAAGGGGAATCGTCACCTTCGAAAAGGAGTGACCCCCCGATGATCGAGGAAGTCACCATACGAAATGTCGGCGGAGTGGCTTCGGCAACCCTCAGGTTTGACCGGGGGCTGACGGTGATCACCGGTGAAAGCGGAGCGGGGAAGAGCAGCCTCGTCCGTGCCCTGGAGCTTCTCGGCGGCAAAAGGAGCCAGTCGGCTTTCCTTCGTTCCGGCGAGGAAGAAGGATCCGTCGAGGCGGTGCTGGCGGGAGTTTCCGGCGAGCGGGCCGGCGGAGCCTTCACGGAAGAGGAAGACGGCTCCGTCCTCTTCGCCAGAAGGACTTTTTCCAGAAGCGGAAGAAACCGTACGTTCTTTCAGGACAGGGCAGTCCCTCTTTCAACCTTTTCTTCGGTCATGAACGAAGAGATGCGCATCCAGAGCCAGTTCGCCCAGATCGAGCTGCTCGATCCGAAACGGCAGATGGAAATTCTCGACTTCTGCGGAGGAGACGAAGTTTCGGCTCTCAAAGAAGCCTTGTCCCGTACCTTTACAGGTGCGCTGGAATGTGACCGGTCCCTGCGGGCTGCGAAGGCACGGGAGCAGGAAGTGAAGACCCGCTTCCAGGATGGCGAGGCGATCCTTACTGCGGCAAAGGCTCTGAAACTGGTTCCGGGGTGCGAAGGGGCATGGGAATCGCAGGTTCAGAACCTTTCCCTCCGGCTCGAGACCCTGAAAAGGATAAAGGAAAACCTTCTGAGAATAACGGGGGGAACAGCAGGACAGGGGCTTCTCGACCTGCTGGAGTCAAGCGGCCTGGATCTGCTCCGCACCATCGAAGACGATGAAGGCCGGCTCGGGAAGCTGTTCAACGAAGGGCTGGAACGGCTCCAGGTTTTCGTCAGGGAAGCGTCGAATATGACGGCGGGCCAGTCTGTCGAAGAAATGGAAAGAGAAAGGGACCTCCTCGAGAAAAGAGCAGGAATCCTGAGGAAGCTAAAAAGAGCGACGGGAACTGCCACTGCGGAAGAATTCCTGAATTGGTGCGAAGAGGCGAAAACCGCTTCAGAGTGGATGCGTGAACAGGAACGGCTTTCTTCCGAGCTCACAGAAAAGGGCAGGGCGCTCCGGAAGGAGGCGGCCCGCCTTGCGGCCGAATTGCGGGCTCTCCGCTCCGAAGCGGCCGCGAAACTGGAAAGGGAGGTCAACCTCCATCTCGCCGGCCTTGCCATGGAGGATTGCCGGTTCTCCGTCCGGCTTTCCGGACTGGAAAAAATCAGGAGCACAGGAGCTGACGATGTTTCCTTTACCCTCGCCGCAGGGGGCAGAGGAGAGACCCCGGTGAACAGAACGGCGTCAGGAGGAGAACTGAGCCGGATCCTTCTTGCCCTTCAGCTTTCTCTTCCCGAAGCATCCCTTCCTCCGACCCTGGTTTTCGATGAAGTGGAGGCGGGACTCGGCGGCAGGGCTGCCGTCCTCGCCGGCTACAAGCTCCGGGATCTCTCCCGCAGATGCCAGGTCATCCTTGTCACCCACGAGGCGACAATTGCGTCACTGGCGGAACATCACTACATGGTAAGAAAAAACGGAGAATCGGTGGAAGCCGTCAGGCTTGACGAAGATGAGCGGGCCGCGGAAATCGCCAGGATGCTCTCCGGAGATTCCGGGCTTCCGGAAGCACTCGAACACGCAAAAAAACTGCTTTCCGGAAGGCATGAGGCTGCAGGCTCCGCAGTAAACCTAAATCCGCAGGTTCGTTCCCTCAAGTAAAGGGATAACTCCCCGGACGGGGAAATGAACTGTTTTCGTTTCCCCGTTTCCTTTCTTTCTTACCCTTTTTCAGGTTTTTCAGGTCTT
>NZ_SORI01000025.1 GCF_004366815.1 Aminivibrio pyruvatiphilus
TGCTTCGCTATCGCCTTCGGTCCTCCGCCTCCCTGCGCTTCCTCGTGCTTCCTTACCAGCTCTTCGCACAGCTCGTCAATTGTTCGGTGTGACATGAACGGCACCTACCTTTCACTGATTTCCAAAAGAATGCCGCCGGTGGACTTCGGGTGCACAAAAGCTATCTTCGCACCTCCGGCTCCGTACCGGGGCGTTTCGTCAATGAGCCTGATGCCCTTCTCCTTCAGCTCCGCAAGAGCGGCTTCAAGGTTTTCCACCCTGATGGCAAGGTGATGGATTCCCTCACCTTTTTTCTCGATGAACTTGGCCACGGGGCTTTCATCGGAGGTGGCCTCGAGGAGTTCAACTTCAGTATCGCCTATGGGAAGAAAAGCCGTCCTGACTTTCTGCTCCTCCACTTCTTCAACCCCAGTGCACTGGATGCCAAGGGCAGACTGCCAGAATGAGAGAGCTTCGTCGATGGATTTGACGGCAATTCCAATATGGTCTACTACTGTAGGCTTCATTCGTTTTTCCCCTTTCGATAATTTTCATTTGATGAAACAAAAGCACGCGGGCAATATCTTAACAGAAAAGCGAAAGGAAGGACTTTCAAAAAGCATAGAATACTGTATACACCAATCCGCACCCTCTCCATCTACTCCGTCCGGGTTTTGTACCATCTTTATCCGCCTGCGGAAAAATGATATAGTACTATGGAATGGGAGGGAGGAGGACGTAGTGAACCTGGTAACCTGTAAGCTGTGCGGAAGGCTTTTCAGCGCCACCCGCGGAAAAATATGCGTAACATGCCTCGATGAAATCGACGACCTTTACCCGAAAGTCCGGGAGTTTCTCAGGGATCATTCAAAAGAGAAGTACAACGTGGAACAGATTGCCAACGGCATGGATCTGGACATCCGGTATGTCCAGGCCCTTGTCGAACTCGGGTACCTCGACAGAGGAGTCGGCGCGGACCCCGAGGCGGAAGAGGAAAAAAGGCGGAAAGAAGCCCTGGCAAGACAGCTTCAGGCATCACTGGAAAACTCGGCCTCCACGAAATTGCCGGAAACTATGGGGAAAATGTACGGACAGCAGCGCTACGGAACGGGAAAGAAAAAATGAAAAAGGGGGAAGGCCCCGCACCCTTCCCCCTTTTTCTGTTCAGATTATCTGCTGGCCCGGCCTGTAGATGAGCACGGAGCAGTGGGCGTATCTCGCCACGTTCGCCGCCGTGCTTCCGACGACGAGACGCTCGATGGTGCTCTGGCCTCTGTAGCCTATGACGATGAGGTTAAAGTCGTTCTCCCTGGCATAGCTCATAATGACATCCGAAGGGTTTCCTTCCTTGACCACCATCTTGTACTCCACGTTTTCCAGCTCGGGAAGGTCCTCTTTCGTCTTTCTGAAATAGTAATCAAGCTTCTTCCGTGCAATTTCCGCCACTTCCGCGTCAATCTCGGGAGGCAGCCAGGGTTCGTACCCCCGCCAGAGGGTCGGGTGAGGCAGTACGTGGATGAACGCCGCCTCGGCCTTGAGACGGAGCGCCATGGAACATCCGTAGGCGAACACCTCCTCGGACATCTTGCTCATATCGACCGCCACAAGAATTTTTCCGGACATGGGTCTCCCTCCTCACATTCTCTTTTTCAGAGCTTGAAACACAATGTTCCTACTGTAAAATTATACGATATTTCCGGGCAGTTGTTCAATTTTTTTCTGAGAAACCTGTCGAAGTATGCTATAAATGTCTCCATATCCGGTTGTTCCTGGGGGAGGAAATTGCGTGGATTCCTGGCTGGTCGTTCTGTTCTTCACTCTTCTCGGCGCATCCCTGGGCTCTTTTCTGAACGTTGTCGCCGGGCGCAGTGTCGCGGGCACATCCTGGTGGGGCGGAAGCCGGTCCAAATGCCCCCGGTGCGGCGCCGTCCTGTGCTGGAGGGATCTCGTTCCCGTCCTGTCCTGGGTGCTTCTCCGCGGCCGCTGCCGCTATTGCGGCGGCAGAATCGCCTTCCGGTACGCGGGGGCGGAAATCTGCGGTGCCGCCATGGGAGGCCTGCTTGCCTGGCGCTGGGGTCTTTCCGTTTCCCTGCTTCTTTCCCTGGCGGCGGCGTTCGGCCTGTTTCTCAACGCCCTTACCGACCTGGAGGAAGGCTATGTTTTCGATATTTTTCCCCTGGTCATGGGAATCTGCGGTGTTGTCCTCAGGCTTCTGCCCGGGGGAGGCTCCCTTCTCGACGGCTTTCTCGGGGCAGCGGCAGGCTTTGCCGTTATCGCTCTCATCATTCTTCTTTCCAGAGGAGGCATGGGCTGGGGCGATGCCACTCTGACGGCGGGAACGGGGGTACTTCTGGGATGGAAATTCACCCTGCTGACACTGTACCTCGGCTTCATGGCAGGCGGAGTGTTCTCCCTCGCCCTTCTTGCCGCAGGGAAACTGGGAAGAAAAGACGCCGTGCCGCTGGTTCCCTTCCTGGCCCTGGGAGGGGTGCTCACCCTTCTGTTCGGGCCGTGGATCCTTTCCCTCGCAAATATCGATCCAGGGCTGCCCTGGAGATAAGAAGCATCTCCTCGAGGGGTTCCCGGGAGGGAACCCCGTTTTTTTTCCGGAAGGAATGATCCGCCCCCGAAATGATTCGGAACTCCTTTCTGGTTTCCGGGAGGGGAAGCCTGTCGAAAATCCGCCGGGAGGACTCTTCGCTGAAACTTTCGTCCCCGCTTCCGTAAAAAAAGAGGGCAAATTCGGGAGACGCCTCCGATGCGGCCCGGAGGAGCTCCGTTTTGCCGCCGAGACTGTCAAGGATAGGCAGGGAGAGCCTGCCGGAGGCCTCCGGACGTATTTCGTCGCCGCTGCCGGAAATGATGAGGCCGGCCGCCTTTCCTTCCCGGGGAGGAGTCAGCCCGGTTCCGGCGATATAACCTGCCGTTTTGTTCCCTGTGATGAGGACCGAAATCAGCCCCCCCAGGGAAAACCCCCAGAGGACTGGTGATGGAACAGAAAATGTTCGGCAGAGGCATTCGAAAGCGGAGCACGCGTCGAAGACTTCCATAGAGAAGGTTTTTCCCCGGAAAGAGGCTGTGGCCCAGGAAGTCCTGTCGTCGCCGAAGGTTTCCCTGTCCCTTCTCAGCCGGGAGCTTTCGGCGATGCAGGCGGAAATTCCATGGGACGCGAGTTCCCTGGCCAGGAAACCGTACTTGTTCCCCTCCATGGGGGAAGCCCAGCCGTGAACCCCGTGCAGAAGCAGAACCACCGGTGTGTCCGGATCAGTTCCCGCCCGGAAGAAATGCAGGAGAACCTCCCTGTCGCCGAAACTTCCAGGGGCTTTTGCCGTGACATAATCCATCTTTCCGGCCTCCTTCGTCGTTTATGGATAAATTATCCCCGTTTCCGCCGCCGTTTTCAACTTGCCCCCCCATTTTGAGCAATGCCGGGGAAATTGACAAATCCCCCCGAAGAGAGTATCGTACCCGTGACAGCAACTGGGGGAGTCGGCGTGAACCGGCTGAGAGGGGGCTTTTAGGCTCCGACCCCTGGAACCTGATCCGGGTCATGCCGGCGAAGGGAAGTGCGTGTGTTGCAAAAAAAGCAAATGCATGAATACTTCCGCTCCCGGCATTCCCAGCCGGGAGTTTTTTTATGCTTGAAATCAGATCCTTTTCCAAGAGTTTCGACGGCCGCCCCGTGTTTTCGGATTTCTCCCTTTCCGCGGAAAGGGGAAGCTTCACCGTGCTCCTGGGGCCTTCAGGCTGCGGAAAGAGCACCTTCTTCGACCTCCTCATGGGAGTCCTTCCCAGGGACGGCGGCTGCCTTGCCATTGACGGACGGGAGATACCCGACCTGAGAGGCGCGGCGGCCTACATGACCCAGAAAGATCTTCTTCTCCCCTGGAAGACCCTGGCGGAAAACGCCCTTCTGCCCGTGACCGTGAAGCGCACGCCCACGGAAGAGGATCGCCGCAGGACGGAGGATCTCTTTTCCCTGCTGGGCCTCTCCGGCCGGGAGGATTTTTTTCCCGGCCAGGTTTCCGGAGGAATGGCCCAGCGGTGCGCCCTGGCACGGACAATTCTGTTCGACGCCCCGGTCGCCCTCCTGGACGAACCCCTTTCAGCCCTCGACGCCATTACCAGGCGGACCCTCCGGGGACTGCTTCTGCTTTTGCAGTCCCGCTTCGGCAGGACGATCCTCATGGTGACCCACGATGTGGAAGAGGCCCTTTTGCTCGCCGACAGCATCCTGCTGCTCTCCCCCCCTCCGATGAGAATACTGGAGGTTCTGCGGCCGGAGGGAACAAAGGAATCGAGAGAAGATTCCCCCTCTTTCTCCGGAATGAAGCGGAGCATACTGGACCTCCTCCGGGAGGGTTCACGATGAGACAGGCGGCTCTTCCCCTGTTTTTTTTCATCGCTTTCCTGGCTGCCTGGGAAAGCTTCTGCCGCCTGTTCGCCCTTCCGCCCTTTCTTCTGCCCGCGCCTTCACGGGTGGCGCTCGTTCTCGTGACAGAGGCCCCGCTCCTCCTCCGGCACGGGCTGACCACAACCCTGGAAATTCTTCTCGGGATCCTTCTCTCACTGGCGGCGGGCGTGCCCCTCTCCATCGCCATGTTCTTCTCTCCCGCTCTCGAAAAGGCCCTTTCTCCTCTGCTGATCGCCTCCCAGGCGATCCCGGTCTTCGCTGCCGCTCCTCTTCTGGTGGTCTGGTTCGGTTACGGCATGGGAAGCAAGGTGGCCATGGCTGCGGTGATCATCTTTTTTCCGGTCACGGTGACCCTGCTCCAGGGATTCAAGAGCTGCGACCCGGAACTGAAAACCCTTTTTTCCGTCATGGGAGCCGGCTTCCTGACAACCCTGCGCCATCTCTACTGGCCCTGGGCTCTCCCTTATTTCTTCGCCGGCCTTCGGGTCGCCGTCTCGGTGGCGGCCATCGGGGCGGTCATCGGTGAATGGGTGGGAAGCCTGGACGGGCTCGGATTTCTTATGATGCAGGCGAATGCCCGGCTCAGGGTTGATCTCGTCTTTGCTTCCATCGTCGTCCTCTCGGCCGTCAGCCTTTCGCTGTGGGGAGCCGTCTGCTTCCTCGAGAAAAAAACCGTCCGGTGGACGGAAAAGAAACGGTGACGGGGCCCAGCACCGTTACAATCCCTATCTTTGGAGGAAATGTCATGAAACGAAACCGCTCCGTCCTGATGCTCCTTGTCCTGCTGCTCCTCGGATCCCCCGCCGGGGGAGAAGAAAAGCTCAGCCTGATGCTCGACTGGTTTCCCAACGTGGACCATGTTCCCCTCTTCGTCGCCCGCCAGGGAGGCATCTTCCTGAAGCACGGGCTTTCGGTGGAGATTCAGAGTCCCTCCGACAGCGCCGATCCCCTGAAGCTCGCCGCCGCAGGTCATGTGGACATCGCTCTTTCGTACCAGCCCCAGGCGATCATCGCGGCCTCAGGGGGAATACCGCTGAAGGCCGTGGGGCGCCTTGTGGGAAGTCCTCTCTCCACTCTTCTCTTTCTTGACGGGAAGGGAATCTCCTCACCTGCCGACCTCGAGGGAAAGACCATAGGCTATACCGTTCCCGGCATGATGGACCACCTTCTCGATGCCTTCGCTGCCGTCAACGAAATCAGGAGTTTCACGCCCGTAAACGTGGGATTCGTCATTCTTCAGTCCCTGGCGGCAGGCAGGGTCGATGCCGTTATGGGGCCCTTCAAGAACTACGAGCCTGTGGCCATGGAGATGGAAGGGTACACTGCTTCTTTCTTCGAGCTTGAAAAATTCGGCATCCCATCCTATGACGAACTGGTGTTCGTGGCCGGGACAATGATCTGGAACAGGAAAGGGGAAACGATACGGCGGTTCCTCGATGCAGTGGAGGAAGCTCTCGCTTTCACTAAAGCCCATCCGGAGGAGGCCCTGGCCCTCTATTTCGAGGCTGTTCCGGAAGCTCCAAGGGAGATGGAAAGGAAGGCTTTTGAAAAAACAAGGCCCTGGTTCGGACCGGACACCAGGCTCGACGCCGTCCGCTGGAAAACCTTCGCTGAGTTTGCCCTTCAGTGGGGAATGATTGAAAAGGAAGTGAACGTTCATGAAATCGTGGCTGAAAGGTAACGGAAAAGCACGGATCCGAAAGCTGACCTTCACCGGGCTGCTTGTTGCTTCGGGACTGCTTCTTTCAGGGGTTTCTTTCCCCATGGGACCCACCCGGTGCTACCCCTTCCAGCACACGGTGAACGTCCTCGCAGGGGCCGCGCTGGGCCCGTGGTGGGCCGCAGGAGCCGCCTTCGTTACCAGCCTCGTTCGGAACATGACGGGAACCGGCACCCTCTTCGCCTTCCCGGGGAGCATCCCCGGCGCCATAGCGGCCGGCCTGGCCTTCAGGTATTTCGGGAAACCATGGGCAGCCCTGGCCGAACCTCTCGGGACAGGATTTGCCGGGGCGGCGATTTCCGCCTGGATCCTCGGCCCGGCCGTCGGGAAGGCCGCAGGCATGTCTGTGCTGATGGGGGCCTTTCTTGCCAGCAGCGTTCCCGGTGCGCTCCTGGGCATGGGACTGGTCCACGCCCTGGGGAGGACATCTCTCTCCCCGTTTTTCGCAGGAGAGAAATAAACCGGCGGGAACTACTCTTCACCGGGAGAATAAACTCCTTTATAATTCTGGTACTACGGACCGTGAAGAGGAGATTTTCCAGGTGACTGCTGCTCAGCAAATCATACCGTTGAATATTCTGAAGTGCTTTCTTTCCATCAGGAGATCAAAGACGGAAAAAATTACGGCTTTTTTCTACGAAATTCTTTCCCCGGCCGGGGTGTGTACCTCGGGCATAGGTTTTGCCGGCACGGGAGAGGAAGACGAGACCGCCGTCTCCGTGGAATCGGAAATCCGCCCCTTCATCGCCCATACGGAAAAACTGTCGGGCCGCCGGGACGAAACGGGAAAAAAGCTCCCGGCGACCCTTCGTTCATCTCTCGAAGGAATTCTCGGGGAAGTGCTCACTCCCGAGGCGGTGAGAGAGGGCCTTGACAAGGGCGAGGGGGGGAACCGGACCCTGGAGGAGCGGATCAGGGAGGAGATGGCAGCCCGACTCGGCTACAGGGCAACGGCGTACATCAAAACGGAAAGGAAAAATTCCTCCGAAATTGCGGATCTGCTGGGACCGGGGTTCCTCGCCGGAGACACGGCCGCGGCAGAGCAGGATGAAACCGGAGGAGGCATCAGCTTCCTTATCCCCTGCACTCCAAGTATCGATCCCGTAAAAGGCGTACCAGTGGCAGCGCTGGAAAAGGGGGATTGTATTGTCGTCATTCTCCCTTCCGAGGAGTCGCCCCTCCGGGAAAGACTGCGCACCGCCGAACCCGGCTTCGACGGCGCGGTGAGAGCTGAAGTGCTTTCCGTCCACAGGGACCGCCAAGGTAATTTCACCGTACTCACCCGCCTTTCCGACGAGTTCAACGGAGTGGTGACCCTCGAGGGAAATACCAGGCTCCGCAGGGCCCGGCCGGAATCTCCCTCCGGAGAAACGGCGCCGGTTTCCCCCGAACCGAAAGCGGAAAGCGACGGGGAGAACGGACCTCCCATTCCACCATCTGTGCTTCTTCTGCTCGCGGGCAGCGGGGCTGTTCTGCTTACCCTCCTGCTCATGTTCAGGGTTTTCCGCTGAACACCTTCTCCGCCAGCCGCCGGGCTGCTCCGGCAATATCCGGCCTTCCCACGACGGATGACACTACGGCTATTCCATCCACTCCGGCAGAGAGGACTTCGGCTGCGTTTTCCTCGCTGATCCCGCCGATGGCCACCGAGGGAAGGGAAAGGGCTTCACGGATCGCCCTGACGCCTCCTACGCCGATCACGGAAGCGACTGTTTTCGTACCCGTGGGAAAGGCGGCGCCGATTCCCACATAATCCGCCCCCTGTTCCTCGGCCAGCCGCCCCTCTTCCGTGGAGTGAGCCGTCGCCCCGACGAGAAACCCTGCAGGCACGATCCTCCTGACGACCGACACCGGAAGATCTTCCTGCCCAAGGTGCACGCCGTGGGCTCCTGCGGCAAGGGCAATGTCGAACCGGTCGTTCACCACGAAGGCCGCTCCCCTGCTTCTGCAGAGGGCGGAAAGCCTGCAGGCGGTTTCGTACAGTTCCCGGCCGCTCATTTTCTTGTCCCTGAGCTGGATCATGGTGGCTCCGCCGTCAAGGGCAAGCTCCGCCTGCTCTTCGATGGAACGGGGAGCCCCGATCCTGCTGTCGGGGATCACATACAGCTTCAAAGCCTCTCTGAGATTCATGCTCCGCTTCCTCCTTCCGGCGGCGCGCACAGGCGCCGCCCCTGGGACATCAGATCTTCCGGCGAAAGGGATGCAAGCTCGTCCAGCAGCGCCGCCCGGAATGAGCCCGGTCCCATCGCCCTTTCTTCAGCCCGTTCCGCGGCAAGCCGGAGCATGACAATGGCGGCTGAAGCTGCCGCGGGAGCAGGCCCCCGGGAGATGAGCACACCCATGAGGGATCCGAGAAGGCAGCCCCCTCCCGAGATTTTCGCCATGAGAGGACTCCCCCCGGGAAAAAACAGGGCCGACGTTTCGTCGGCAAGGACATCCACCGGGCCCGTGGCGCAGATGAGGGCCCCGGTCCGCCCGGCGAGTGCCCGCATGGCCGGTACGGGAGGGGCGGATTCGCTTCCGGAATCCACACCCCTCACCTCCCCGGGCTCGCCTGCGAGAAGCCGTATTTCTCCGTAGTTCCCCTTTATTACGGAGGGGCTGACGGCTGAAAGCAGCATGTCGACTGCCGCCGTCCTGAAGGTTGTCGCTCCGTAGCCTACGGAGTCGAAGACGATATTTTTCCCCGCCTTCATAGCCCGCTTCATTGCCAGAAGGGCGCTCCCGTCGGGAGTTCCCGTGTTGATCACGAGGGAGTCCGCTGAAGCCGCCAGCTCCGCCGCCTCCCGGGGACATCTGGACATCACGGGGGAGCCTCCGGCGGCAAGGGTCCCGTCCGCCTGGAAGGATGCCGACACGAAGCTGGTGATGGTATAGACCAGAGGGCGCAGCCGACGCACTCGAGCCAGGACCTCTGCCCACGATCGGGGGGAAAGGGCTGCGAGTCCTATTTCTCCGTCCACGGAGGGGTCACCGCATGACCGAGAGGCCCCCACCCAGTACCGGGACGAAAGCCTGATTTCAGGGCAAGGCGGAGATACTGCCTTCCCCGCCGGACCGCTTCCTCGAGGGAGGAACCCGAAGCCAGCTCCGCCGCTATGGCTGCGCTCAGGGTGCATCCCGTTCCGTGGGTATTCTCCGTATGGATGCGGGAGTCGGTGAACCTCTCCAGCCGCCCCCTGCAATAGAATACGTCCGTGACGGAGTCGGCCTGCATCCTGTGGCCTCCCTTCACCAGAACCGCGCCGGGGCCTTTCCGGCCGATGGCTTCCGCCGCCTTCTCCATGTCCTCCACCGATTCTATTGTCATGCCGGAAAGACGTTCCGCCTCGGGGATATTGGGCGTCACCAGGAGCGCCAGGGGAAGAAGCTCCGTCCGCAGAACCTCCACCGCCTCGTCGGCTATGAGGGATGCCCCGCTCTGGGCGATCATCACCGGGTCTACCACGAGATTGCCGACTTTCCACCGCCGTATGCCTTCCGCCACTTCCAGAATTGTTTCCGGAAGGGCCAGCATCCCCGTCTTGGCCGCCCCGACGGGGAAATCGGACCAAAGGGCGTCCATCTGTGCCCGGATCATCTCCCGCGGGACATTCCAGACCGCGCTGACCTCCCGGCTGTTCTGGGCCGTCAGGGCCGTGATGACCGTCATGCCGAACACCCGAAGGGCGGCGCAGGTTTTCAGGTCCGCCTGTATTCCCGCTCCTCCGCCGGAATCGCTCCCGGCGATGGAGACTGTGATTCCCCTGTAGATTTCCATGATTCCACCTCCAAATAAGACAGGAGCCCCTTCAGTCCGCGGGGCTCCTGTCATTTTTCCGTCCTCCCTGAAGCTCGTTCCGGTGACGGCACTCCCTACGCCGGCATTACCCGGATCAGGTAAGGGGTCGAAGGCCCAATCAGCCTTCCTCTCAGCCCGCAGCAGCTCCCCCCGGTATTCTGTTGTCATGTGCTGAGCGGTCTCAGGCTTTCTTTTCCGCCGTCTCGCCGTCTCCGTTATCCCGTGAAAGCCATTTTTCCCGGTCGAACCGGACCAGTTCGCTGGCCACCATGTTCGGAGCGATCTTCCGGAAAGGGAGGCTACCCCCGCTTTCTACGATTTTTCACCGGCCATCCCTCCCAGAACGGTTCTGCCTGCGAAAACTTTTTTTCCCACCGCTGTCTTCAGCTGCACTCCGGCAGGAAGGTAGACGTCGACTTTCGACCCCATCTTTATCATGCCGAACCGTTCGCCCCGGGCGAGCCTGTCGCCCTTCCGGAGCCTGCAGACGATGCGGCGGGCAAGGAATCCCGCGACCTGGACGAGCATCACCGGCCCATGACCGGTGGCAAGTCCCACGCACATTCTCTCGTTGAGTTCCGATGCCTTGGGTTCAAAGGCCATCCACTTCCTCCCGGGAATGTACTCCATCCATTCCACCGTTCCTTCACAGGGAACGCGGTTGACGTGAACACTGAGAGGATTCATGAAAATTCCAACCTTCACCGCCCTGCCCGTGAAGGGATGCTCCGTTTCAACCACCTCCACCACTTTCCCGTCGGCGGGGGAAAGAAATCCGGGCCCGTCGGGAACCCTTTCAGGATCCCGGAAAAACCAGACCACCAGCCCGAGGAGGGGGGCAAGGAACAGCCCCACCATGGGGACGAAATACAGGCTCCCGAGCAGCATGAAGGCGACAAACGCTATCAGCGGATATCCGTCCCGGGCTATTTTCACGGCCTGCTCTCCTCCACGCATTCATCGCCGCAGACCACGCTCACGTCCGCCACGGAATCGCCTTCGTCGAGCCGCACTGTAATAGTTCCCATGGCAGTCCTGCTCAGCCTCGGGATCTCTGCCACGGCGACCCGGATCATCCTTCCCCTGGAGGTGATGACCATGATTTCGTCCTCCTCGGCCACCGCCCAGCTTCCGACGAGCGGACCGGTCTTCCTTCCCAGGTTCATGGCCTTGACGCCCCGGCCGCCCCGGTGGTGAACGGTGAATTCCTCAAAGCTTGTCCTCTTGGCGACGCCCCGTTCGCTTATCACGAGGGCAAGGCGCTCGGAGGTGACCACTTCGCAGCTGATGACGTAATCTCCTTCGTCAAGACGGATTCCCTTCACGCCCCGGGCGGTCCGGCCCATGGGACGGAATTCTTCCTCGGTGACGCGGAGTCCCTGGCCGTTGGCCGTCATGAAGAGAAGCTCGTCCTTCCCCGTGGTCAGCCGAACCTGGGCGATCTCGTCACCTTCGTCCAGGGTCAGAACCCTCTTTCCGGCGCGGTTGAGCCTGGCGATTTCGGAAAGGGGAAGCCGCTTGGAGATGCCCTTCTTCGTGGCAAAGAAAATAAAGCTCTTTCCCTCGAGACTTCTGCCGTACATGGAGACCACCTGTTCTCCCGCATCAAGAGGAACGAGCTTGCCGATGAGCTTTCCCTTCCCCGTCCGGGATTCCGGGATCATGTGCCCCCGGATTGCGAGGGCCCGCCCTGAGGAGGTGAAGAGGTAGATGTCCTTGTGGGTGTTGGTGACCGCCACGAGGGCGATCTCGTCTTCGTCCTGGAGCCCGCTTCCCTTTTTGCCCTTGCCTCCCCTGGCCTGGGTGGAGTACTCCTCGAGGGCCTTCCGGCGGAGATACCCGTCCTTGGAGAGGATGACCACGATATCGTTCTCGGGGATAAGGTCTTCCATGGACACTTCCTCGTAGTTGTCCATGATTTCCGTCCTCCGGGGCCCGCCGAATTTCCGCTTCAGCTCGGAGAGTTCTTCCCTGATGACCCCGTCGAGGGCGGAGCGGTTGCCGAGAATGGTCCGGTAGCGCTCGATATCGGCGAAGAGGGCTGCAAGTTCCGACTCGAGCTTCTCCCGCTCGAGCCCGGTGAGCCGCTGGAGCCGCATGTCCAGGATGGCCTGGGCCTGGGTCTCGGTAAAACCGAGGTGGGAGACGAGGCCGTCCCGTGCCTCCTGTACCGTCTGGGCCCCGCGGATAATGGCGATGACCCTGTCGATCATGTCCAGGGCCTTCACGAGCCCTTCCACGATGTGGGCCCTGGCGAGGGCCTTGTCGAGCCTGAACTGGGTTCTCCTCCGGACCACGTCTCTCCTGTGCTCCAGGAAATGGGAGAGCATGTCCGTGACGGGGAGCTCCACGGGGTGGTTGTTCACAAGGGCGAGGTTGATCACGCCGAAGGTTGTCTGGAGCTGGGTTCTCCTGTAGAGCTGCCGGAGAACAAGTTCCGCGTCGCCGTCCCGCTGGAGTTCGAGAACGATCCGGAGTCCGTCACGGTCCGACTCGTCCCTGATGTCGGCCACGCCGTCAATATGCTTTTCCTGGACGCAGGATGCGATGGTCTCTATAAGGGACGTCTTGTTCACCATGAAGGGTATCTCCGTGATGACCACGGATGTTTTGCCCCGCTTCCCGTCCTCTACGACGGTCTTTCCACGAAGGATGACCTTTCCCCGTCCCGTCCTGTAGGCGTCGATGATGCCGTCCCGGCCGAGAATAATGCCTCCCGTCGGGAAGTCCGGTCCCGGAAGGCGGGCGTAGATTTCGCCGAATTCCCAGTTTCCTTCGGAGTCGATCATATACTCGAGGGCGTCGATCACTTCCGAAAGGTTATGGGGAGGAATGTTCGTGGCCATTCCCACCGCGATTCCCGAGCTTCCGTTCACGAGAAGGTTGGGGACGAGGGAGGGAAGATAGAGGGGCTCCTTGAGGGACTCGTCGAAATTGGGGCCCCACTCCACCGTGTCTTCTTCTATGTCGGCGAGCATAAGCTCTCCCATTTCATAGAGCTTCGCCTCGGTGTACCTCATGGCGGCCGCAGGATCCCCGTCGATGGAGCCGAAGTTTCCCTGGCCGTTCACCAGCGGGTACCTCATGCTGAAATCCTGGGCCATGCGGACCATGGTCTCGTAAATGGCGGAGTCGCCGTGGGGGTGATATTTACCCATGGTTTCGCCTACGACCCTGGCCGACTTCTTGTAGGAAGAGCCCGACCGGAGGCCCAGCTCCATCATGGCGTACAGGATACGCCGCTGGACAGGTTTGAGGCCGTCACGGACGTCGGGCAGCGCCCTTCCCACGATGACGCTCATGGCGTAGTCGAGGTAGCTGTGCTTGATCTCCTCCACAAGGGGAAGAGAGATCACCTTGCCGAAAAGCAGTTCACCCTTTTTTTCTTCCATCTGTCTTCTTCAACCTCCAAAGCCGATCCGCCGTCAGAATAAGCAGGATCTCGGCACAACCCTTTTATTTTACCATGTTCACAGCGGCAGATCAGGTATTTTCCGTCGAGACCGGCCGGAGGTTCACCAGCGGTTGAAACGGACTTTTCCCGCGTCGAATCCTTCGTAGGGCGGTTTCTGTTCCGCACCGAAGCCGAGTGCCGCGATGCCGACGATTTCCACCGAATCGGGCACGGCGAGGATCGGGCGGATTTTTTCGTTCCTGGGGTGCCTGTCCATGACCTTGAGCCAGACTCCCTCCAGCCCGAGCGCCCTGGCAGCGAGAAGAATGTTCTCCAGGGCGGCGGCGCAGTCCTCCACCCAGGCCCGGTCGCCCTCGGGATACCCGGCAGTTTCGGCACAGACGGCTATGGCCAGGGGAGCCTGACGGAGCATTTTTCCCGAGTCGTGAGCCTCGGCAAGGTCGTCCAGAACCTTCCTGTCCTCGATGACGATGAAGACGCATGGCCGGCGGTTGTGGGCCGACGGCGCGGCAAAGCCGCATTCGACGAGGAGGTCCCGGATCTCGGGAGAAACCGGATCCGCTGTGAATTTCCTGATGCTCCGCCGTCCAAGTATCGTTTTGATAACCTGGTTTTCCCGTATCGTCATGATATACCCCTCCGGGTTTATATTTTGTCATTCTATGCTAGACTTGCTTCAGGCGGTTCTTTGGAAGAACCCTTAAACAACGAAAGGAGAGATTTCAGTGTCGAAAAAAGTCGCTGTTCTCGTTGAAGAGAACGTTCATGATCTTGAATTCTGGTATCCTTTTTACCGCATAGCCGAGGCCGGTTTTGAACCGATCGCCGTGGGGCCCGCCGCCGGAAAAGTGTACACAGGCAAACTCGGAACCTCCATCGAGGCGGCCGCGTCTCCCGCGGACCTTTCCCCCTCGGACGTGGCAGGCGTGGTTGTACCCGGCGGCTGGGCTCCGGACCGTCTCCGCACTCACAGGTCCGTAGTGGACTTTGTCCGGGAGGTCAGCGCTTCGGGCGGTGTCGTGGCGGCCATCTGCCACGGGGGGAGCGTTCTCGTTTCTGCCGGCATCCTCAGGGGCGCCAGGGCCACTTCCTACAAGAGCATCCGGGACGACATGGTCCTCGCGGGGGCGGAGTGGGTGGACGAGCCGGTGGTGGTCTCCGGAAAGCTGGTGACGAGCAGAACCCCGTCTGACCTCCCCGCTTTCGGCAAAGCCCTCGTGGAGGCGCTTCAATCAAGGTAGTTCCGGAAGGCGCCTGCTGTTCCTCAGCCCCGCTCGTCACCGGGCGGGGCTTTTCTTTTTTCATAAAAAAGCTCCACCAGCAGGTGGATCGTTTTTTCCAGCCGCTCCCAGGTCTCCTCCCTTGACAGGTCGAGGCCGAGGTAACGCCGCGAAACATCCCGTCTCAGGAGAAGAAAGGTGAAGCCGGCGGTGAGAAGAGCGGCCATTTCGGTCACCCCTTCAGCATCGCCGCTGTGGTCCCGCAGAAGGTCGAGCAGTTCCATCCCCTGCCGGTAGCGGTCATCCGAGGTCCAGGCGGAGACATCCTCCCGCCCGGCGATCTCTCCCCGGAGTATCTGCCTGGCCGCATCCGATTTCTTCAGTTCCCTCAGGTATCCTCTCAGGATGGCGTAGGCCCGTGTCGCGGGGTCTGCCCCGGCTTCACCGCCGGTCTCGAGAATTTCCGACGTGGAAGGCCAGTACTTTCTCCGGGAAAAAAAAGCCCTCATAAGCTGGGGCATGCCACCGAAGTAACGGTAGATGAGCACCTTGTCCACGCCGGCCTGGCGGGCGACCTCGTTCACTCCGAGATGGCCGTACCCCTTTCCCGAAAGGATGGTCCCCACTGCGTCGAGTATGCGGGCTTCCGTTCTCTCCCTTTCTCCCACAACGCTCCCTCCCCGTTAAAAAAAGGGGCCCGGGATCAGGGCCCCTTTGCGGATGACACTCTACTTGCCGAATACGGCCCCCCTGGAGCCCGAAGTGACAACACTCCGGTACCTTTCGAGGAACAGGCTGTCCGTAACGCTTTCAGCGGGTTTCCAGGCAGCCCGTCTCTTCTCCAGCTCTTCGTCCGGCACCGCGAGGTGCAGCGACCGGGAGGGAATATCGATTTCGATGGTATCGCCTTCCTGCACGAGGGCGATGTTTCCGCCGGCGGCCGCTTCCGGAGAGACGTGGCCGATGGATGCGCCCCTCGACGCCCCCGAAAAGCGCCCGTCGGTGATGAGCGCCACGGTCTTGTCCATTCCCATCCCCGCCAGGGACGAGGTGGGCCCGAGCATCTCCCGCATTCCGGGGCCTCCCTTGGGTCCCTCGTACCTTATGACCACCACGTCGCCGTCGTTGATCTTCCGTGCAAGAATGGCCTCGCTTGCCGCTTCCTCGCTGTCGAATACCCGGGCAGGGCCGGAGTGCTTCAGCATGGAGGGGTCCACGGCGGACTGTTTCACCACGCTTCCTTCGGGAGCGAGGTTGCCCTTCAGGATGGCCAGCCCCCCCTGGGCATGATAGGGGTTCTCCAGGGGCCGGATGACATTGTCGTCAAAAACCCGGACTCCCCGAAGGTTTTCTTCCACGGTCCGTCCCGTTACGGTTAGAGGCGTTCCGTCGATCAGCCCTCCCTCGAGAAGGCGGGCCATGACGGCCTGCACTCCTCCGGCCGCGAAAAGATCCTGGATGTGATGGTTTCCCCCCGGGCTCATGCTGCAGATGTGGGGTGTCTTCCTGCTCGCTTCCTCGAATTGGTCAAGGCTGAGCGGTATCCCCGCCGCATGGGCCAGGGCCGGAAGGTGGAGGGCGGTGTTTGTGGAGCCGCCGAGCGCCATGTCCACGGCCACGGCGTTGGCGAAGGATTTAGCGGTGACGATGTCCTTCGGCCGGATATCCTTCTCGACAAGCATCATGATGTGCCGCCCGGCTTCCTTGGCGAGCCGGTCCCTGGCGGAATAGACCGCCGGTATGGTCCCGTTGCCGGGAAGGGCGAGCCCCAGTGCCTCGATCATGCAGTTCATGGTGTTGGCGGTGAACATCCCCGCACAGGAGCCGCAGGTGGGGCAGGTGGTATCCTCAATGGCCCGAAGTTCGTCGTCGGTCATCAGGCCGGCGACCCTCTTTCCGACAGCCTCGAAGATGTTGCTGAGGTCCACGTCTTTCCCGCCGCTGACTCCGGCGAGCATGGGGCCTCCGCTGATCATGACCGTGGGGATGTTCAGGGAAAAGGCCGCCATGGCCATGCCGGGAATGATCTTGTCGCAGTTCGTGACAAGGACAAGGGCATCCAGGGCGTGGGCCCTGACCATGATCTCGATGGAATCCATGATGAGTTCCCTGCTCGGGAGGGAAAACTTCATCCCCTCGTGGTTCATGGCGATGCCGTCACAGACGCCGATCACGGGAAACTCGAGAGGGAACCCTCCGAAGGCGTATACGGCAGCCTTCACGCCCTCGGTGATCCTGTTCAGGTGGACGTGGCCGGGGATGATGGCATTGTAAGGATTGACCACACCGACCCAGGGACGGCTGATCTCCCAGTCGGTATATCCCGAAGCCTTCAGCAGGGACCGGTGAGGAGCCCTTTCCGGACCCGTTTTCGCTTTGTCGCTCCGCATGATGCATTACCTCCTGTTGGTTAGGAAATTGTCTTTTCAGATTCCGGCCGGTCCCCAGACGAGCAGCGGGAGGGACAGGATGATGGACGGAACGTAGGTCACCAGGATCAGGACCCCTATAAGCACCGCCACCATGGGAACGATGGGTTTGCTGATCTGCTCGATGGGAAGGCCGGTGATGGCGCTGGCGACATAAATGTTTATGGCCACGGGCGGAGTGGCCATGCCGATGGCAAGGCCGATGGAGATGAGGACGCCGAAATGGACAAGGTTGCCGCCCACCTGGATGACCGTGGGAAGGAAGATGGGTGTCAGGATGATGAGGGCCGAGGCGGTCTCCATGAACATGCCGGCCAGGAGGATGATCACGGTGATCATCAGGTAAATGAGGATCGTGTTGCCCCCGGCGAATCCGAGGAACACGCGGGCCACGGCCTCGGGAATTTCGTAGAAGGCCAGCCCCCACCCGAAAAGCTTCGAGGTGGCGATGATGAACATGATGAGGGATGACGTAACGCCGGCTCCCACCACGAGCCTGTAGAACTTTTTGAAGTCCATGGATCTGTAGATGAAAAAGGCCACTATCAGGGAATAGTCAACCGCGATGGCCGCCGCCTCCGACGGGGTGAAAAAGCCCGAAAAGATGCCGCCGAGGATGATCACGGGAGTGAGGAGTCCCCAGGATGCTTCCAGAAAGAGCTTCCATTTCTGTCTGCCAGTGGTGGCCTCCGCCGCAGGATACCCCCTCTTTCTGGCGACGTACATGGAGTACGCGATAAGGCCCATCCCCATGAGGAAACCGGGCACAAAGCCCGCCATGAAGAGTTTGGCCACCGATATTCCAGCGATGACGGCATAGAGCACCATGGGGACGCTCGGGGGAATAACCACGCCGATGGTTCCCGACGCGGCAATGAGTGCTGCTGAAAAGTCCACGTCGTACCCCTTTTTCTTGAGCTGGGGAAGCAGGGCGGAGCCCACGGCGGCCGTGGTGGCTGCCCCGGACCCCGAGATGGCGGCGATGAACATGGATGCCACCGTGGAGACGATGGAGAGCCCTCCCCGGAACCTGCCGAGGGTGGCTTCGGCGAAGGCGACGATACGCTCGGAAATGCCTCCCTTGGCAAGGATATCCCCGGCAAGGACAAAAAAGGGAACGGCCACCAGGGCGAAGGATTCGTTGCCCGAGAACATGGTCTGGGGAATCATGGCCAGGGGGAAACCGCTCAGCAGCACGACGAGGAGGCCTGCGGCCCCTATGGCGAGCCCTACCGGAACACCCAGCACCATGAAGACTATGAAGCTGCCTGCAAGAACAAGTCCCATGGTCAGCGCCTCCCCAGGATATCGCCGAATCCGGCGATAAGATGCAGCAGTATGATGCCCCCGATCACGGGATACATGATGTAGACCCACGTCATGGAGATTCCCATGGCAGGAGTGGTCTGCATGGCCTCGCTTTTCATGAGTTCGGCGCCGTAGAAGGCGACGACCGCAAAGAAAAACACGCCCAGGCACTGGACGAAAAAGGAGACGGCTTTTCTGAGGAATTCAGGGAGTTTATTGACCAGAAAGGTCACGGCAATATGGGACCCTCTTTTAAAGCCCACGGCCGCGCCGAGAAGGGATGACGCGACGAGTAGATAGGTGGTGAGCTCCTCGGACCAGATGAGGGCGTCGAAAAAGATGCGGCAGACTATCTGGAGGGTGGTCACAGCAATCATGGCGAGAATCATTCCGAAGAGGACGACCTCGCTGACCTCATTCACTGCATCGCTTAATTGGAGAAGAGGCGAGCGCTTCGTCTCGCCTCTTGCATCGCTGCTATTCCGTTCCATTCCTGCCGCTGCCTACTTCACGGCAAGGATGGCCTCGACAAGGTCTTTGCCGAACTGCTCTTCGTATTTTTCGTACACGGGCTTGACCGCTTCCCTGAACAGGGAGAGATCAGGCTCGGTGACTTCCATGCCCTTGTCCTTGAGGAACTGGAGCCATTCGGCTTCCTTTTCATTGTCGTAGGCCCTGTTATGCTCCGCTGCCGCCTGGGCGGATTCCTGGACGAGCTTCTGGTGCTCGGGAGAAAGCTTGTTCCAGGTGCGCATGCTCATCATGATCACGTTGGGCGCATAGGCATGCCGCGTCAGGGCAAGGTGCTTCTGGGACTCGAAGAGGTTGAAGGCCACGATAACGTTCAGGGGGTTCTCCTGTCCGTCGATGGTCCCCTGCTGGAGGGCGGTGAGGGCCTCGGTCCAGGCCATGGGAACGGCGTTCGCCCCGAGGGCCTTGAAGGAGTCCACGTACACGGGGTTCTGCATGAGCCTGATCTTCAGGCCCTTCATGTCTTCAGGAACGTTGACCGGCTTCTTGCTGTTGGTGAGGTTGCGGAAGCCCCTCTCTCCGTAGGCGAGGCCCTTCCAGCCGAGAGCTTCCATATCGGCGAGCATTCCCCTGCCGATTTCTCCGTCCAGAACCTTGTAGGCCTGCTCCGGAGTGGTGAAAAGGAAAGGAAGGTCAAACACGCCGAACCTGGGCATGAAGTTGATGATGGGCCCGCCGGTGATGATCGCCGAGTCCACCACGCCCATACGCATGCTTTCGAGAAGGTTTCTCTCGTCGCCGAGCTTCGCGTTGGGGTAGATGGTGACCGTCAGCTCACCCTTGCTGCCGGCCTCTACAAGCTCCTTGAACTTGAGGGCGCAGACATGGAACGCGTCGTTTTCGTTCACCACGTGGGCCAGCTTGATGTCGGCCGCCGGCGCGGACGAAGCCGCAAGAACCAGAAGAAGAAAAACTACCGATAAAACCGCTGCGATTCTTTTCATAACTGCTTTCCTCCCATTCCCGATACAGAATATATGAAACTGACGTTCCATTGTGATAAAGCATTATAGACAATGGGGTGAGAATTGCAAGTCTTTTCTCCGTTCCGGCGACGCTCTATTGCCATCCGTCTTTCTGGACAGGGACACCCCCCCATGGTACCATTCCGGTGGTTCCCTTCCCCACCGGGAGAAGGGAATAAATCCAATTTATCCAGGGAGCGTGAACTTCATGACCTGTTCCAAATGCCACGCCGGCAGACTGAAAGACATCCCGCAGGCTCACGATGCGGTCCAGCCTGCGGGAATAGAGCGGCGGATCGTCTTCGCGCCGGGGAAATTCTGGGACGATTACGTAGCCCGCTTTTTCACCGTTGAAAAGGGAGCCCAGACCCCCTTCCACACCCACGACTGGCCTCACTACGTGCTTATTATGGGGGGCTCCTGCGACGCCAGGATCGACGGCGAGACCTACCGGCTGGAAGGCGGCTGCTGGGCCCATGTTCCGTCCGGCGTGGAGCACAACTTCACCAATACGGGCGACTCGCCCCTCGAATTCGTCTGCATCGTTCCCCCCAAGGGAGATCCCGCAGGCACCCGGAAGGCGTGACGCACCCCGGAACGGCTCAGCCTATGGGGAACTTCACCAGGGGCGGAAGCCAGGGATAGACGGAGGCGAGGAAATAGGGATTCAGGGCGAATATGACGAAAAAGCCCATGGCCATGGCGGAATGAAATACGGAGAGAAGCCCCCTGTAGGGCTCCCTTTTCGCCACGATCCCCAGGATTCCTTCGCAGATGACGAAGGCGGAAATATAATACAGCCACCCGTTCGTTCCGGGTTCGAGAAGGAACACCATGGTGCGGAGCACGCAGTAGGCCGACCAGATGCCGAGCACATAGGTCTGGGCGACGGTAAGGACGATCTTCACCAGAAAGGCGAGAGCCCTGGGAATTACCTGCCCGCTTCCTTCCATGGAATCGAGGGTGGTGAAAACGGAGCCTATGAGGGGGACTACGTAGCGTACGTATCCTCCGGAGAGGATCCACCCCCAGAGAAGAAGGAAAAAAGCGTAGTTGAAATAATGCACACGGACCCCGCCTTCCCGAAGAAATGATTGGATGTTCCTGATTATACCTCTTTTTTTCCGGGGCGCTCCGGTGTGATATAATCAGGCAAAAGGAAAGCGGGAGGTGGAACTGCATGGAAGGTATTTCCGCTGCGTCCCGGAGCTCCGCGGCACAGGACGTACAGCTTGCCGTTCAGTACTCCGTAATGAAACAGGTCACCGACCTTCAGAAGGACATGCTCTCCCAGCTTATGCAGAGCATGGGCATAGGCCAGAACATCGACCTTCTCGCCTGAGAAAGCCGATCCAAAAAGAACTGCCGGAAAGGGGGGACGAAACGTCCCCCCTTTTTTACTGCTGTTCGGCGATGGGCTTGGCGTAGGAGGTTTCCGCGTCCCACGGGAAGAGTATCCAGGTGTCCTGGCTGACTTCCGTGATGAACGTGTCCACGAAGGGGCGCCCTTCCGGCTTGGCGTACACGGCGGCGAAGTGGGCCTTCGGCAGCATTTCCCGGACGACCCTGGCCGTTTTTCCAGTGTCCACCAGGTCGTCGATGATGAGCCATCCTTCCCCGTCCCCCCGGATTTCCTTGAGAACGGAAATCTCTCCCTGGTTCCGGATAGTGTAGCTTGACACACAGACCGTGTCCACCAGCCGGATATTCAGTTCCCTGGCGATGATAGCGGCGGGGACGAGCCCTCCCCTGGCAATGCCTATGATTCTCTCCCATTTGGCCAGACCCACCAGGCGCCAGGCAAGGGCCTTGCAGTCCCTGTGGATCTGCTCCCATGAAATGGGGTATGTCTTGTGATACCGTTCGCTGGACACGCCGAACATTCCTCCTCGTCGCCGAAAAATTATGAGCTATTATTGTAGCATGACGGGAAGGGAAAGAAAGACGGTGCGGCAGGCCCTCTTTTCCGGGGGAAAAAGCCCGTTTTTCCGTTGTCCGGCTGCTTTTGCCGGTCTTCATGAAACGCTGGGACCCGGATTCCTAAATCAACCGCGGCAATGTATAATAGCGTTGGGCAGAGGGCCCACATTTTTAACAGGGAGGTAGAAAACGTGAAGAGATTTTCTGTGCTTCTCGCTCTCGCGGTCGGTTTCATTTTCTGCAGCGCGGCATTTGCCGCCTTTCCGCCGGTCCCGGTGGAAAAAATCAATCCCGGTTTCATCTACATAGGCCCCATCGGCGACGGCGGATACACCTTCATGCACGACAAGGGAAGGCTCTTCATGGAAGAGGCGTTCCCCGGCCTGAAATCAACCTACGTGGAATCAGTTCCGGAAGGCCCCGATGCAGCGAGGGTCATGGAGACCCTTGTGCGGAACGGATCGAAGGTGGTGTTCGCCAACTCTTTCGGCCACATGGATTTCGTCCTTGAAGTGGCAAAGAAGTACCCCGAGATCATTTTCATGCACTGCTCCGGATACAAGGTTGCCGAGAACGTCGGAACCTACTTCGGAAGGATGTACCAGGCGCGGTATCTCTCCGGGCTCGTGGCGGGGAGCATGACGAAGAAGAACGTCATCGGCTACGTGGCAGCCTACCCCATCCCCGAAGTCATCCGCGGCATCAACGCCTTCACCCTCGGCGTGAGGAAGGCCAACCCCAACGCGGAAGTCCGGGTCATCTGGATCTTCTCCTGGCTCGATCCCGGCAAGGAAAAGGAAGCCGCAAAGGCCCTCATTGACGCAGGGGCAGACGTTCTGGGCATGCATGCCGATACGGGTGCAGCACCTCAGGCCGCCGAAGAAGCCGGAATCTACGTGGTCGGATACAACAACGACATGAGCAACTACGCTCCCACGAAACACCTCACCGCACCCATCTGGAACTGGGGCATCGTCTACAGGGACACCATCCGGCAGGTCGTGGAAGGAACATGGAAGTCCGAGCAGGTCTGGATCGGACTGAAGGAAGGCATGGTCGACCTGGCACCCTTCGGCAAGGATGTGCCTGACTCCGTAAAGAAGCTCGTGGAAGACGAGAAGGCCAAGATCCTGGCCGGCGGCTGGGACGTGTTCCACGGCCCGGTGAAGGACCAGGGCGGCGTTGTGAAGGTTCCCGGGGGAACCGCCATGACTGATGCCGAAATGCTCTCCATGAACTGGTTCGTCGAGGGCGTGAAGGGAGATATACCCAAATAGGCCGATCTTTTGTATGATAATAGCAGGGAGATTCTCGAGGGCGCGAATTTCCGCGCCCTTTTTTTCGCCCTCCGCAATTCCGAACACAAGGAGGAAATGGGATGAATCAACGCAAGCCGCTGGTGCGCATGGAAAAGATCACGAAGCGGTTCGCCGGCGTAACGGCAAACCACGACGTGGATTTCGACGTGCGCCCCGGAGAAGTCCACGCTCTTCTCGGAGAAAACGGCGCGGGGAAATCCACGCTCATGAATATTCTCTACGGCTTGTACCGTCCGGACAGCGGCTCTCTCTTCATCGAAGGAAAGGAGTTGGCCTTCTCATCCCCCGGGGACGCCCGCAAAGCAGGGATCGGCATGGTTCACCAGCACTTCATGCTCATTCCAAGCCAGACGGTATGGGAAAACATGATCCTCGGCCTTGACGGGCTCCCCTGCATCCTGCCCAAGAACGACATACGGGACAAAATCTCCTCCCTCTCGTCGAAATACGGCCTCAGGGTGGACCCCGACGCAAGCATCTGGCAGCTCTCCATAGGGGAGCAGCAGCGGGTGGCAATTCTCCAGATGCTCTTCCGGCAGGCGAACATCCTCATCCTCGACGAGCCTACGGCGGTGCTCACCCCCCAGGAGGCGGAGCACCTCTTCGAGACCGTGCGGCAGATGACCTCCGAGGGCCACGGTGTCGTGTTCATCTCCCACAAGATGGACGAGGTCATGGGCCTGTCGCAGAGGGTGACCATCCTCAGGAAGGGAAAACTCGTCGGCACGGTGGAAACCTCAGCCACGTCCAAGGAGCAGCTCGCCGAGATGATGGTGGGACAGAAAATGATCTACTCCATAAGCAAACCCCCGCTCGCCCCCGGCGACCCGGTCCTTGAATGCGCCTCCGTCTGTGCCCTCGGCGACAGGGGTTTTCCAGCCGTAAATCATGCCACATTCATGGTACGCCAGCGGGAAATTCTCGGCATAGCGGGAGTGGCCGGAAACGGACAGCAGGAATTGTGCGAAACGCTCGTGGGCCTGCGGAAAGTCGAATCGGGAACCATTCGGGTCAACAGCCGGGAGATGACCAACGCCCTGCCGAAGGATTTCATAAGCCAGGGCGTCCATTACGTTCCCGCCGACAGGAAGGGAACGGGCCTTGTTCCAAACATGAACGTGAGCGAAAATTCCATTCTGAAGCGGTACTGGAACCGCCCGGTGTCCCGGGGACTCTTCCTGAACTGGAAGGAAGTGTTTGCCTTCGCCCGGGAGCTTGTCTCCAGGTTCAACGTGAGTACCCCGTCCATGGAAACACCGGTCCGCAACCTCTCCGGGGGAAACCTGCAGAAACTCATGCTGGGAAGGGAACTGAGCGATTCCCCCGCCGCCCTGCTTGCGGTCCATCCCACCTGGGGACTCGACGTGGCTGCCACCAAGTTCGTCAGGGATCAGCTTCTTCTCCACCGGGAACGGGGAGGAGCAGTCCTTCTCGTGTCCGAGGACCTGGAGGAACTTATCGCCCTGAGCGACAGGCTTGCGGTGATGTGCAAGGGCGAAATCATGGGAATTCTTGATTCCCCTTCCTCGGTGCCGGTGGAGATCATCGGCCTGATGATGGCGGGTACACCCCTTGCGAAACTGGAAAAGTGCGAAGGAGGGACCGTCCGGTGAGAATCAAGATCGAACCCCGGCTGACTTCGACTTGGAAACTTTCCGTCGCCATCCCCTTTTTCTCCCTTGCTGCGGCGATCATTTCGGGGGGAGTGTTCCTCCATTTCATGGGAGTCTCCCCCCTCCAGGCGTACCGGGCTATTCTCACATCGGCCCTGGGAGACGGCTACGGCCTCAGCGAAACGGTGGTAAAGGCCATTCCGCTGATCATGGCGGGCATCGCTGTTATGCTCTCCTTCACCATGCTCATCTGGAACATCGGCGCCGAAGGGCAGATCTTCATGGGCGCCATAGCCGCCACGGCCATGGTCCGGTTCTTCTATAGCGACAACAGGACCGTCATGCTCCTGCTCATGTTTCTTGCCGCAGCGGTTGCAGGCGGTCTCTGGGCGGCCATAGCGGGATATTTCAGGGCAAAATGGAACGTGAACGAGATCATCACCACCCTGATGCTCAACTACGTGGCCATGAACTTCCTCAACTATTTCGTCTTCGGCCCCTGGAGAGATCCATCGAGCCTGGGTTTCCCCATGACGCCTCCCTTCCCCGATTCAGCCAGACTGCCCGTCTTCTGGGGCACCCGCATTCACGGTGGGCTCGTCCTGGCGCTCCTTCTTCCCCTCCTTTTCTGGGTCATTCTGAGGTTCACCCGATGGGGGTATGAAATCAGGGTCATGGGGGAAAACCCGAAAGCGGCGGGATTCGCCGGAATGAGTTACCTGAAGAACGTGGTCCTCGTCATGTTCATCTCAGGGGCCATAGCGGGAATCGCTGGGATGTGCGAGCTTTCGGGACTCCAGGGAAGGCTTCAGCACGGCTTCTCGGGCGGGTACGGCTTCACCGCCATCATAGTGGCATGGCTCGCCCGGCTCCACCCCATCGCCATCATTTTCGTGTCCTTCCTCATGGGGATCCTGCTCGTGGGGGGCGAAACGCTCCAGATCGTCATGAGGCTCCCCCTCTCGAGCGTCATGGTGCTCCAGGGCCTGATCCTGTTCTTCGTCCTCGGCGGGGAATTCTTCCGGAAATACACCCTGAGGATCATCCCTGCGAAAGATACTCCTCACAAGGAGGGGGCATAAAATGGAAATGATCATCCCCATCCTGACCGCCGCAGTCAGGAGCGGAACTCCAATTCTCTACGCCACCCTGGGGGAGATTCTCACGGAAAAGGGCGGGATCCTCAACCTCGGCCTTGAAGGCATCATGCTCATGGGCGCCTACACCGGTTTTTCCGTTGCTTATTCCACGGGCAGCGCATGGCTCGGCGTGGCGGCTGCCTTTCTCGTGGGCACGCTCATGGGCCTTGTTCATGCCTTCATCTGCGTTTCCCTGAAGGGCAACCAGGTGGTCAGCGGCCTCGCCCTGACCATGTTCGGCACGGGGGCAAGCTCCCTGCTCGGAAGAAACTTCGTCGGCTTCACCATTCCCGGGCTTCCCCGGATCAGTGTTCCTCTCCTCGCCGACATTCCGGTGATCGGCCCCGTGTTCTTCTCCCATGACGCCCTGACCTATTGCTCCTACGGTCTGGTGATCTTTTTCTGCTGGTTCTATTCCTCCACCCGGCCCGGACTCTACCTCAGGGCAGTGGGAGACAACCCCAGGGCAGCGGACGCCATGGGCATTTCGGTGACGAAAACCCGGTACTTCTACACCCTGGCGGGGGCAGGCATCGTGGCCGTCGGAGGCGCCTACATGTCCCTGGCCTATACGAAGATGTGGGGGGAGCTGATGACCGCCGGACGGGGCTGGATCGCAGTGGCTCTCGTCATTTTCGCCATCTGGAATCCTGCACGGGCAGCCCTCGGCGCCTATCTCTTCGGAGGAGTGGAAGCCTTCCAGCTGCGGCTCCAGACCGCGGGAACCACCATCCCCACCCCCGTGCTGATGATGCTTCCCTATCTCATGACCATCGGCGTGCTGCTCTTCATTTCCATAAAAAAGGGAAAGGGCATCGTTTTCGGAGCCCCGGCATCCCTGGGAACACCATTTTTCCGGGAGGAAAGGGACTGACTCCCTTTTTCCCCATCTGCTGAAAAGTACAGGAGGATTCTATTATCGTGGATTTCTTTTTTTCCCATGTCCCGGCCTCGGGGAGCGTTCTGAACGCCCTTGCCATCGTGATCGGCTCCCTCGCGGGACTTGCCCTTCACTCCCGCCTTCCCCAGAGATTCGTAGCCATCACCTTCCAGGGACTGGGCCTGCTGACCCTGTTTCTCGGCGTTTTTATGGCACAGCGCACCCAGAGTTTTCTTGTCATGGCCTTCAGCATCGTGGGAGGTTCCCTGCTCGGAGAATACCTGGACCTCGAGAAGGGACTGAACCGGCTGGGCGAATGGACGAAGGCAAAAATCCGCTCCGAGAACGAAAAGTTCACCGAAGCCTTCGTGGCTTCCTCCCTTCTTTTCTGCGTGGGCTCCATGGCCATTCTGGGAGCCATCGAGGAAGGCATGGGGGAGTTTCCGAGGCTCTTCGTCACCAAGTCGCTCATGGACGGCATGGCGTCTGCTGCCATGGCCGCCTCCATGGGCCCCGGGATCGTGTTCTCGGCCATTCCCGTGCTGCTCTACCAGGGAGGGATGACCTTTCTCGCGGGAACGGTGCAGACAGTTATGACCCAGCCCGTCATCGACGAAGTGAGCGCCGTGGGCGGCCTCCTTCTTCTCGGCATCGGCCTCTCCATACTGGAGATCAAACGGGTCAAGGCGGTCAACATGCTTCCTGCCCTTCTGCTCGCCGGAATACTCGCATCCTTTTTCCGGTAGGTCCCCTTGAAGGAACTGGAAGGGGGAGCCTCGGGAAGGCTCCCCCTCTTCTTTTAACGCTGCAGACTGCCTTTCCGCGGGATCGCAGCGGCAAATCTCAAAAATAGGTGCCCTTCGTCCTGTAGTTCTCCCTCCGCTCATCGGCAAGCTTCCGGGCAAACTCGTCGAACATGTCCTTCTTCGTCCTGTAAAGGGCGTCAAAATCCCGGGCCGACTGGGGAAGAACGATCACCACAGAGTGTTTCTCCATTTCGGCGAAAATGTATTCCACCGCCTCCTCCACGCTTATGGAGTCGGGGGGAGGGGTCATTTCGCCGAAGATCGCCGTCCGGACATTGGCGGGGCAGAAAACGCTGAACCGGAGGCCTTCGTTTTCCAGCTCGTACTGGAGACTTTCCGTCATGGATATGACGGCGCTCTTGGTGGCGGCATACACCGCCTGGTAGGGAACGGGGACCCGCCCGGTGATGGAGCCGGTGTTGACGATATGGCCGAAGCCCTGCTCCCGCATGAGGGGAATGGCGCTGTACGTACCGTATACCACTCCCATGAGGTTGAGGTCCACCACGAATTTCCAGATCTCGAAAGTAATCTGCTCCGTGGGAAGGGTCATTCCCATGCCTGCGTTGTTGAAGACAAAATCGAGATGGCCGTCGAAGTCCTTCGCATCGCTCACAAGTTTTTTGACTTCGTCAGGCTTTGTGACATCCGTCAGCACGGGAAAGACTTTCCCTGGATATTCCGAACTCAGCCTGCGCGACTCGCGGGTGAGGTTTTCCTCCTTGAGGTCGCCCATGAACACCGCCCGGGCGCCTCTTGCAAGAAGACTCTCCGTAATGCCGAGGCCCAGGCCGGAAGCGGCCCCGGTAACAGCAGCTACCTTGTTTTCAAAGTATCCGTTCATGACTCCTCTCCCCTTTCTTACGGCAGTCTTCTCGAATCGCCCACGTTCAGCCTGGCGACTCCCTTGAACATGGCCCCTCCGGCCATTTTCCGCACGGGAAGGGAGGCAAGGGTACTGATGATCCGCGCCTGCAGAGGATGTTTCCACCAGTCGGGGGGAGTCCAGAGCAGCCGCCCCTCCCCTTTCCAGCCTTTCTTCACGGTCATTTCCTGTGGGTAGAGAGTGGCGTGGCTCAGGGAAGCCCCTCCCTTTCCCAGGTTGGGGAGATACCTCCACCCGAAGTAGTTTACCTTCGACCGGGCGTTGAGCTGCCCTATTTCGGTTTCCCCCAGTTCTTCCTTCCGCGAGAATTCGAGGGAGAGGAATGTATGGGACTCGTAGCTCGCGGCAGTGAACCACTCGTCTCCGTAATGGCGCTCAGAAGCGATGTCGGCGTAGACTTTCGGCATGCCGTCCTCTTCCCGTCCCCCCAGGATGGGGCACGCCTTGTTCTCCCAGATGACGAAGACATACTCACCCTCCAGTCCCTCGGCATTTCCGACATACCGGACGGGAGAAGACGCCTGGATGAGCCTGTACTCGCCGCCCGTCATCCAGTCCACTTCCCGCGCATTGGCGAACTGCACGTTCACCATCGGCGCCAGGAGTTCAAAATCCTCCGGGAGAATGGACAGGAGGGCTTCCGGGTCTGTTTCAAACATGACGGTAATCCCCGTCATGTCTCCATAGACCGTTCTTACCGGGGTGAAGGGATCCCCCCCGAAATGGACCGGCATCTTGTAGACGGAGTCATCCCTGAGCACAAACTTTCCCCTCATGATCTTCCTCCCCTTTCAGAATCAGATATGCAGGCATGACAGCATTTATTTTGCAATATACTCCCTATTTTGATTTTTTTCCACCCTTTTCACTCCTGTCCTGCCGCACGGACAGTGGCACGGGACAGGGCAGGCAATAAAAAGGCCGGAGGCACGGGCCTCCGGCAGATATCATCGCCATATTTAAAAAAAACCGTTAGGAAGACTTCCAGCGAAACTGCGGTTCAGCGGTGCCGTAAGGGGCCGTTTTTTCTCCCCTGAGCAGCGCCCAGTTCTGGTTACCGTAATCGTAATGCCACCATTCGTCCGGGTAATTCGTGAAACCGGCCCTGGTCATGACGGCATAGAGCATCCTCCTGTTGAAAAGGGCTTCCTCTTCCGAAGCGGTCAATCGCTCCTTCGCCGCCAGTTTTTTCTCGAAATAATCCGTAGCCGACCTTTCCGTAGTTTCATCAAAATCCGCCCCCATGGGGAGACACAGCCCTGTTTCATCCACAATGGTGAGGTCCACGGCTCCTCCCGTGACATGAGGAGAGGGATGGGCCGGGGATACGGAAGGCAGAGCCACGAACTGGGAGGCCAGCGACGTGATTTCCTGGTCGTCGAGCAGGGGCATCTTTTCCCTCAGTTCCGACCTGAATTTCTGGAAAAGGGAGGTCTGGACCATCCGGGGTCTCCAGGAATCGAGCAGGACGAAGCGGCACCCCTGGGGCAGCAGGTCAGCCGCCCTGCTGAGACGCACGAGCACCGAGCGTCGGACGAAACATTCGGGAATGGAGCCCTCGATGCCGTGAATATAATACTGGGGGCTCACGATGATCTTTTCCGGAAGATAGCCCGCTGAAACGAGGGGTTCACCGCACTCCTCCACGGGTATCCGCCGGGAAGCGTCCCATGAAAATGAATCCGGAAGGCAAATCGGAATATCCTGATAGGGGTGGTTCATTCTCCTGCTCCTTCCCTCAGAGATTCAGCAGCCGCGGAAGCAGCGTGGTCAGCGGCGGGAACGAAATGATGACCAGCAGCACAAGAAGGGCCACGCCGATGAAGGGCCAGATGTGGACGAACACGTCCGCCAGCTTCACCCTTCCCACGGCGGCGACAATGTAGTTGCACGCTCCCATGGGAGGCGTTATAAGGGCTATGGTAACGTTGAGGGTCATGACGACACCGAAATGGAAGGGGTCGATCCCCGCCTTCAGGGCTATGGGTGCGAAGATGGGGGTGAGAAGGGCAAGGGTGGAAACCTCTTCCATGAACATGCCGACGGGGAAGATGATCGCGCTCAGCACTATCATGAGAAGCCACGGCTTGTCCAGCAGTCCCGCCTGGAGGATGAGAGACGCGAATCTCTGGGGAACCTGCTCCCACTTGAGGAGCCACCCGATGACTGTGGCGGCTCCCATGATGAGAAAGATGGAGCTGGAAAGCCTCACCGTTTCATAAAAAGATTCCGCCAGTGCCCTCATGGTGAGCTGCCTGGTGTAGAAAAGCCCGGCCAGAAGGCAGTAAGCCACCGCCAGAGCCCCCGACTCTGTGGGAGTAACGATCCCGGTGACGATTCCCCCGACGATGATCACGGGGGCGAAAAGGGCCGCCAGGGAACGGATGAGGATCTCCTTTTTCCGCTTCCGGACTTCGGCAAAGTCCGCCACGGGGACCTGATACCTGTGGGAATAGACATAGTTCATGGCCATGAAGGCCCCTCCGAGGACAATCCCCGGAAGAATACCGGCGGCGAACAGTCCCCCGATGGAGGTGTTGGTCATGGTGGCGTAGATGATCATGAAGATGCTCGGCGGAATGATGGGACCGATGAGAGCGCTTCCCGCAGTGAGCCCGGCCGCGTAGGGAGGGGAGAAGCCGTCCTTCACCATGGCGGGAATGAGAATGGAGCCGAGAGCCGAGGCGTCCGCCGCGGCGGAGCCGTTGACTCCCGCGAGGATGATCCCCCCCACCACGTTGACATAGCCGAGGCCGCCCCTGACAGAGCCCACAAGGAGCCTGCTGAAGTCAAGAAGGCGGTCGGTAAGGCCGGAGCGGTTCATCAGGATGCCCGCAAGGATGAAAAACGGAATGGCCATCAGGGAGAAGACATCCATCCCTCCGAAAAACTGCTGGCCCATGACCCTGAGAAGGGACAGATCCCCCAGCATCACGATGCCGAAGAGGGACGTGGAGAGCAGCGAAAGATAGAGGGGAACGCCGAGTACCATGAGAATCAGAAAGGCGAAAAGCATGGACAGACCCATTTCATCCCCTCCTTCCGATGGTCTGCAGATGCATCAGGACAGTTCCCGCAAGAAGCAGGGCCAGGCCCACGGGTATGGAGAGAAGGGGTATGGTCTTGGGAATGTTCAGCGCCATGGTTTTCATGTGCCACATCTGGACGGCGTTGACCCATCCAAGCCAGATCATGAGGGAGAGGATTCCCGCTGCGAGCAGGAAGCGCCCCCATTCCACAATTCTCCTCAGGACAGCGGGAAAGCGGGGAACCACAAAGTCGATGACCATGTGGTCCCCCTTCACCGCCGCACCCAGAGCGCCCATCATCACCATCCATACGAGAGAGAAGCGGGCCACTTCTTCGGTCCAGATGATGGAACTTTTCAGCACATATCGGCAGAAAATGCCGAGGAGAATATCGCCGACATTGACCAGCAGGAGGAAACAGGCAGTCCATGCGCTGATCCGCTCAAGCCTGCGGGTCCAGCCGGCGAGACCGCTCCCGTTCTGCTCAGGGTGACGGGCGGGTGTCATGGCGACGCTATTTCGCCTTCTCGTTCGCGTTCTTCGCGCACTCGAGGGCGAGGTTGAGCCATTCCTCACCAGCCCTGGACTTCAGCCATTCCACGTAGGCCGGCTGGCCGGCGGCGCGGAACGCGTCCATCTCTTCGTTCGTGGGAGCATAGGCAATCATTCCCTTTTCCACGAGGAAGTCGATATCCTTTTTATCCTGATCGGCCATGGCCTCGCGGTTCAGGGCGTTTGTCTTCTTGCCGGCCTCGATGACGGCCGCCTTGTGCTCCGGCGTGAGGGAATCGAGGAAATCGCCGTTTATCACCAGGAACTGGTCGGAATACTGGATGTTGGCCAGGGTGAGGTATTTCTGCACTTCATGAAGGCTTCCCATCTTGATGTACATGGCGGGATTCATCTGGCCGTCCACCACGCCCGTCTTGAGGGCCATGTAGAGTTCGGTCCACGGGATTGGGGTTCCGCTGGCGCCGAAGGATTTGTACAGGATGACCTGTCCTTCGTCCATGCCGCGGAATTTCAGTCCCTTGAAGTCTTCGGGAGAACGGATTTCCTTCTTGTTGTTCGTAAAGGCGAGGAAGCCTCCCTCCTCCACGGCTTCGAGGAGATAGGCGCCCGTGCGCTTGTGGAACTCTTCCTGCGCCTTCTTCCAGTACCGGCTTCCATCGAAGAAGAAGTGGGCAGCCTTGTAGCTGTTGAACATGAAGGGAACGGCGGAAGCGTAGATTTCCGGAAAGACCGGCGCAACGCCGGCAAAGGAAGCCACGTTGATGATGGGCTGGTTCATTCCCTGCTTCGAAAGCAGCTCCATCCTCTCTTCCTCGTTCCCGAGCTGGCTGTCCGGGAAGAGTTTCACGACTACTTCGCCCCCGGTGCCCTCGGCCACCAGTTTGGCGAAATTCTCCGCGAAAAGGTGCACCGCGTTGTTTTCCGCGTCCGCCGGGCCGTTGTAGGACATTTTAACCTCCCGGGCAGCCTCGGCCCCGAAGGGAACCGCCAGGCAGAACACCGCAACCGCAAAAAGCACCGCAAACCTTCCGAACTTCATCTTCACTACCTCCTTCAGAACGATATGGGATTCTTCTTCCGCCGGGAGGGGCGGAGAAATCGGTTCCATTCTTCCACACTTTTCCCTTTCAGTCCAGACAACGGAGGCAGCCTAAATCCGCACCCTGAAAAATAAAAAACCTCTCTGGACTGTTCGGAGAACAGTGTTAAGGTAGTGTTTGCGACGACACGACCCTTCACCAGAGAGGTGCGATCATTATGACGGAAAAGGCCAAGAAAATCCACATCGAACTGAAGGGCGGAGAAAGCGGAATAACATCCTTCGC
>NZ_SORI01000026.1 GCF_004366815.1 Aminivibrio pyruvatiphilus
TCGATGTCGAACCGGAGCGCCACGGTGGGGCCTTCCCCGCAGCGGAGGATGCCCATAACCCCGGTGAAGCCGCCCCGGACTTTCTCAAGGAATTCCGTGTCAGCCCCCTGTTCCTTCGCCCGGAGGCAATTCTTCTCGAGCTCTTGGTCCGGGGGCAGTCCCATGCGGGATTCGTCACGGCAAACGTCACGCCCTGCAAGGACTTCATAGCCCATATCGGTGAGACGCCTGGCGATGAGAGAGGCCGTCCTCATCTCAAACCATCCGCTTTCCGCGTGCTTGTGGAAATCCCTGCGGCAGGCGACGAGCTTCTCCGTCATCCTGTCCGCCAGTTCTTCTATGTGTGCGTACACGGGCATCCCCTCCTGGTGATCATTTCTTTCCCGTATTATGGAGAAGGAAGTCCGTCTTGTCCAATGTCCCGTCAGAGATAGATGACGTTTCCATGTTATTCTCAAAAAAAGCAGTATACTGGGGCTGACGGAAGCGGAAAAAACAATGAGGAAGAAAGAACGGGCCGGGAACGGCCGTCCGGGGCAGGTGAGGTTTTTGAAAGATTCAAGGGGCTCTGCAGGGAAGAAAAAAGAAAGGCTCTGCTTCCTGATCGCCGATATCGCGGCGATGATCCTCTTTTCCACGGCATTGTGCATGTGTATCGAGATTTTCATAGCAAAGCTGACCTTCTTCCAGTCCGTCACGGCCAGAATAGCGGCCATACCTGTCAATCTCATTACCGGGAGACCCTACGGCCTTTTCCGCGACCGGCTTTTTCTCGCCCTCGAGATTGACGGGACGAAACCGTGGAAATTGATCCTGGGCGATACCCTCGCCTTTGTGATCTTCCAGGTTCCGCTTTACGTCATCGTTCTTCTCTGCGCAGGAGCGACATGGAAACAGATCGCCGTTTCGTCGGTTTTCATGTCGGCCGTCTTCTCTCTGGCAGGTCGCCCTTATGGAATCTTTCTTGATTTCTGCAGGAGGGTCGCCGGGAATGTCGTACGAAACCTGTAAGGGAAAATCCCTTGGAAATTACGGGATTCCGGCAGCAATCCCCGCACTGTCCCTGTCGCCTGAAAATATCCAGGCGATGGTGGATATTCTCCTCGACGCCATGGATTCCGAACCGTTTCCGGTGGTAGAGTTATACGGAAACGGGTCGGAAAGAATCTCCAAACCTGGGTCAGCGGTGGAGTGAAGAGGGCGGAAGAGTTGGTGGCGAAACTGGTGTCGTACCTGAAGCAGGGGAGAAACAAAAAGGACGAAGCCATTCCCTTTATGGAGTTTTAACCAGGGGAGAGGATAAAGATGACCATTGAAGAACTGAACAAAAATCTGCTTGAAGCGGCAAAACAGGGCGACATAGAGGGCGTGAAAAAAGTTCTGGAACAGGGTACTGACGTAAACGCCCGGAACAAGGACGGCAGGACGGCTATGATAGAGGCGGCGCGGTGGGGGCGTCTCACACCCGCACTGCTGGAATTGCTTGCCTCCCATGAAGCGGACGTGAATGCTGTGAATGAGTACGGCTGGACGGCGATGATGATCGCGACAAATAAAGGTCATCTCACTCTCCCTCTGCTGAAGACATTCAAGAAAAACGGGGCGATTATTGAAAGAGATTACGAGTGGCTCAAGAAAGAAGGCAGGTTGTCCCCGGAACTTGACGCCATGTTCCTTGAAGCCATGAAAGAGCCTGAAGTAAAAAAGGATATCGAAAAACTGAACTGGCAGTTATTTAAAGCGGCAGAAGAAGGGAAAATACAGGATGTGAAGAACGCCATAGAGCAGGGAGCGGACGTGAACGCCCGGAACAACAACGGGCACACCGTCCTTGAAGCATGTTTTTTTGAATGGTCTTTCTCGACGGACGTGGCATGGAGCATAGCTGCCCTTCTTTCCTCAGGGGCGATGACGGACGGCACAGCCCGGGATTTTATAACACGGCTTGAGGACAAAAGCGACATTAACGCATGGGAACGGGCAGCCTATGCACTGCTTCTGGCATCCTTCCTTTACCCGGAGCAAAGCGAAGTACTCGACGGACACATTGCGAAAAATCGTTCCCGGGCTGCCAACCTGGTTCTTCCAGCCATAACCGGCACAAATATCTCCATGCAGAACAATTTTTTAAGAGTCCTCTCTTCAGGGCGGGCGTCCGCACTGTCCCTGTCGCCTGAAAACATTCCAGCTATGGTGGGCATCCTCCTTGACACCCTGGATTCCGACCCGGCACTGGCAGTCGAATTCATAAAGAAACGCGTCGGGAAGAACCTCGAAGCCTGGGCCGGTGACGGAGTTGAAGGGGCGGACAGGCTGGTGTCGAGGCTGGTCCCTTACTTGAAAAAGAGATAAACATGAAGAAAGACGATACTGTGCCGTTTATGGAATTTTGACACCTTGAGAAGATAAGGATGACTATCGACGAACTGAACCGAAAACTGCTTGAAGCTACAAAACGGGGCGACATCGAAGGCATGATGGAAGCCCTGAAACAGGGAGCCGAAGTGAACTCCCGGGACGGATGGGGCAGGATGGCGATGCAGGAGATTGTGAGGGGCGGAAGAGGTGCGTCCAGACCCCTTCCCAATAAAAAATCAAGACTTCAGCTAAAAGAGCTGAAGCCTTGATTTTACTTACTGGAGCCGACTTCCGGACTCGAACCGGAGACCCCATCCTTACCATGGATGTGCTCTACCTGCTGAGCTAAGTCGGCTTCTTTGTATAAAATGGTGGTGGGAGAAGGATTCGAACCTTCGTAGACGGTGTCGGCAGATTTACAGTCTGCTGCCTTTGACCACTCGGCCATCCCACCACTTCTTTGCTTTGTCAAGCTGGAGCCGGCACCCGGACTCGAACCGGGGACCTGCTGATTACAAGTCAGCTGCTCTACCAGCTGAGCTACACCGGCTCAACGAAGGTATATTATAGCGGGTCAAACGGAGATGTCAACCTTCGATTTGCTCCCCGGAAAGTTTTTTATCGCCCGGCATGTCCCATGCTGCAACGGAATTGTATTTATCGGTGCGGTCACCACCCGATCTTTTTCGCCGCTCCGACCGGAAGAGATCGCCGTCCCGGATGACATGATCCGGAACCCGGGGGTCCTGGCCTTGCGAAGTTTTTCAAGATGGGCTTCATTTCCCTTGCGATAAAAGGCCCCTCTCCCGTTTCTCCGGAGAGGGGCCTGCTCTGTAACTCAGTCAGAATGCATCGGAAAAATACCTGACCGCCTACCGTGCCGTATATACACCGGATGCCGAGACGGTTCCCCCCCTCTGGACCGTGACGCTCCTGTCCGCAGGAGACCTCCACCCTTTCACGTAGGAGAAGGAAATGACGCGATTGCCCACGAGGATTTCGGCCACAGTCTGGCCGCTTTCGTAGCTTCCTCTTCCGTCAATGCTCCATCGCGCTTCTTTGGGGCCGTCGATAGTCACTGTAATTGACCCGGTATTCTGGGTGTATGCGGCCGAAACGGTGGTCGTGGCTCCCCTGCTGACGGTGATGGTTTTGGGTTCAGGCTTGATCCTGCCGGACACATCGGAGAAGATGATCCTGTAGGTTCCCACGACAATGCTGCCCGCCGTCCATCCGCCGGGGTAATTCCCCTTTCCGTCGAGGCTCCACCGACCGTCTTTTGTACCGGTAATCTCGACTTTGACCGATCCGGTATGGCGGACATAGGTGCCGGAAGTTCTGGATACTGCTCCGTTGCGGACGGTGACTCTCTGATTTTCCGGTTTCGTCCACCCCGGAACTTCGGAGAAGGAGAGCACCGGATTACCGACCTCAATCCCCCCCGCAGTCTGACCAGCTGTGTAGGCACCTTTTCCGTCCAGGGCCCAGCGGGCTTCTTTCGGGCCTTCAATTGTTACGGTCACTGAGCCTGTGTGCTTGACATAGGCTCCGGCAGCCGATGCAGTGCCGCCTTTGGCTACCGTAACCGCGGCATCTGCCGGCCTGGTCCAGTCAGGGACATCAGAGAAGGAGACGGTATATTTCCCCGTGGGGACATTTTTCAGCATGTAGCCGCTTTCATAGCTCTCCTTGCCTCCGAGGCTCCATTTGGCTTCCTTCGGGCCGTCGAATTTTACGCTGACAGCCCCCACATGGCGGACATATTTCTTGTCCATGGAAGCCATTCCGTCCTTGGTTACAGTGACGGAAACATCCGAGGGGCTGTCCCAGTCCGGGGCTTCTGTAAATGAAACGGTATATTTTCCCGTGGGAATGTTCTTTTGCACGTGACCGCTTTCATAGCTGCCCTTGCCGTCCAGGCTCCATTTTGCGCCTTCGGGGCCATCGATCTTCACGGAGACGGAGCCTACGTGGCGGACATATTTCTTGTCCATGGAAGCCATCCCGTCCTTTGCAACGGTGACTTCGGCGTCGGCGGGCCTTGTCCACTCCGGAACGTCGGTGAAGCTCACCACATACTTTCCGGTGGGCACGTTCTCAATCACGGAACCGCTGTCGAAGGCATTGCCGTCGAAGGTCCATTTCGCCTCTTTCGGACCGTCGATCTTCACGGAGACGGAGCCTACGTGGCGGACGTATTTGCCGTCCAGGGTCGCCGTCCCGTCCTTTGCAACGGTGACTTCGGCATCGGCTGGCTTTGTCCACTCCGGAACGTCGGCGAAGCTCACCCCATACTTTCCGGTGGGCACGTTCTCAATCACGGAACCGCTGTCAAATTCCTTGCCGTCGAAGGTCCACTTCGCTTCTTTCGGACCGTCGATTGTCACGGAGACGGCCCCCACGTGGCGGATGTAGGTTTCTGAAACCGAGGCTGTTCCATCCCTGGTAACGGAGACTGATACATCGGCGGGTTTCGTCCACTCCGGGAGATCATAGAAGGAAACCGTGTATGTTCCGGTGGGAACGCTGGTGATGACGTGGCCGCTCTCAAAACCGCCCCGCCCGTCAAAGATCCACCGTGCGTCCTCTGGACCTTCTATCTTCACTGCCACTGCCCCCACGTGGCGGACATATTTGCCGTCCAGGGACGCCGTCCCGTCCTTTGCAACGGTGACTTCGGCGTCGGCGGGCTTGGTCCACTCCGGAACGTCGGCGAAGCTCACCAGGTACTTTCCGGTGGGCACGTTCTCCACCGCGGAACCACTGTCGAAGGCCTTGCCGTCGAAGGTCCACTTCGCCTCTTTCGGACCGTCGATTGTCACGGAGACGGCCCCCACGTGGCGGATGTAGGTTTCTGAAACCGAGGCTGTTCCATCCCTGGTAACGGAGACTGATACATCGGCGGGTTTCGTCCACTCCGGGAGATCATAGAAGGAAACCGTGTATGTTCCGGTGGGAACGCTGGTGATGACGTGGCCGCTCTCAAAACCGCCCCGCCCGTCAAAGATCCACCGTGCGTCCTCTGGACCTTCTATCTTCACTGCCACTGCCCCCACGTGGCGGACGTACCTGCCGTCCAGGGTCGCCGTCCCGTCCTTTGCAACGGCAACCTCGGCGTCGGCGGGCTTGGTCCACTCCGGAACGTCGGCGAAGCTCACCACATACTTTCCGGTGGGCACGTTCTCAATCACGGAACCGCTGTCAAATTCCTTGCCGTCGAAGGTCCACTTCGCTTCTTTCGGACCGTCGATTGTCACGGTGACGGAGCCCACATGGCGGACGTATTTGCCGTCCAGGGTCGCCGTCCCGTCCTTTGCAACGGTGACTTCGGCATCGGCTGGCTTTGTCCACTCCGGAACGTCGGCGAAGCTCACCAGGTACTTTCCGGTGGGCACGTTCTCAATCACGGAACCGCTGTCAAATTCCTTGCCGTCGAAGGTCCACTTCGCTTCTTTCGGACCATCTATCTTCACTGAGACGGCCCCCACGTGGCGGACATATTTGCCGTCCAGGGACGCCGTCCCGTCCTTTGCAACGGTGACTTCGGCGTCGGCGGGCCTTGTCCACTCCGGAACGTCGGTGAAGCTCACCACATACTTTCCGGTGGGCACGTTCTCAACCACGGAACCGCTGTCAAATTCCTTGCCGTCAAAGGTCCACTTCGCCTCTTTCGGACCGTCGATTTTCACTGACACGGAGCCAACATGGCGGACGTACTTGCCGTCCAGGGTCGCCGTCCCGTCCTTTGCAACGGTGACTTCGGCGTCGGCGGGCTTGGTCCACTCCGGAACGTCGGTGAAGCTCACCACATACTTTCCGGTGGGCACGTTCTCCACCGCGGAACCACTGTCGAAGGCCTTGCCGTCGAAGGTCCACTTCGCCTCTTTCGGACCGTCGATTGTCACGGAGACGGAGCCAACATGGCGGACATACTTGCCGTCCAGGGCCGCCGTCCCGTCCTTTGCAACGGTGACTTCGGCATCGGCTGGCTTTGTCCACTCCGGAACGTCGGCGAAGCTCACCACATACTTTCCGGTAGGCACGTTCTCAACCGCGGAACCGCTGTCAAATTCCTTGCCGTCAAAGGTCCACCTGGCTTCTTTCGGGCCGTCGATTATGACGGTGACTGCCCCGGTCTCAGGGGGTACTACATCTGGAGACTGGACGGCTGCAGCTTCACCTCCGCCCGGGACAGGAATGTCCGGAGCTGCTCCCGCCGCCGGAACGTCCGGGCTTACCTCTTCAGCAGAGAGAGGCGCTGCCTGGATACAACCTCCCAGCAGGAGAAGAGCAACAAACAGGCAGAATAACGGCCTCGGGGAAACAATGCGCAAGGGCTTGAGAAAACGCAATCTCACTGCAAACCACCTCCGGATTCGAATGGTATGTGACTGGTCCGCCTTTCGGGGCGCGTATCAAACCTTTCGGAAAGAAAACCGTTCCTTGCCTCTCCAGATTTTCCCTGCACGAGGAGCCCAAAACATTCCCGCACGCGCTGAAACGGGGAGTGAAACAGTTGGCCGGGGAAAAGACCCGTTGTGGTGAAGTATAGTGCATCTCCGGAATTCGTCAATATTTCAAGAAAAGAGAGATAAAACCCCGGAAAACAATACTGCAGTAATTTTACCCCCGAAGCAGCTCTTCTTTTGCCGGGGGAAGGATGTCGTCTCCGTTCCTCCCCGGCGCAGACCAGGAAACGTTCTCTCCTGCCCCGCTGTTCACCTCGGCCCGTGCCCTGGGCAGCCAGACCGGATGTTCGCGGCGGAGCCAGTCCATCATTTTTTCACGGACATGGCAGCGGAGATCCCAGGCGGCTCCAGAATTCGCGGCACTCATGAGAGCCCGGACCTCCATGGATCGGGATGTACAGTCCGTCACCTGCAGGGCTTTCGCCCTCCCGTCCCACAGGGGCGTTGTTCCGAGCACGGTGTTGAAGAACGCACGTATCTCCTCCATGTCAGCAGAAAAATCCACATGGAAAAAAGCCGTGCCGATAATGTCCGCCGAAACGCGGGTCCAGTTCTGGAAGGGCTTTTCAAGGAAGTAGGTCGTCGGAAGAACGAGGCGGCGGGAATCCCAGAGCCTGAGAACCACATAGGTGAAAGTGACCTCTTCCACCCTGCCCCACTCCCCTTCGGCGACGACCACATCGTCGATGCGGATGGGCTGGGCAATGGCGAGGTGGATTCCTGCGAGGAATGTGGCCACCGTTCTCTGGGCGGATAGCCCCACGATGATGCCCGCCACGCCTACGGAGGCGAGAAGGGACGTGCCTATGCGCCTGAAATCGTCGATGCTCAGGAGCGCCAGGGAGACTGAAAGGAAGATGATAAGGATGACGAGCAGCCTTTTGAAGAGAATGAACTGAGTCTGGACTTTCCGGGCCTTGAGGTTGTCGGCGGCGGAGATGTCGAACCTGTTCCTGAAGTAGATTTCGAAAAGACTGACCGCACCGAGGGCAAGCCACGTCAGGGATGCCACGAGGCCTATTTTCGCCGACCTGAGGAGAATGCGGGAAGCCGCCGGTGAAAATTTTGCTTCCGCATAGGGGAGGGCGGCTATGAAAACCATGGCGAGCATGGCCACAAGGGCAGGCACAATAAGGTGTTTCCGGATTGCGGGGACGGGTATGTACTGTGTCATGAATTTCCCCCTTTCTTTCCGCTCTTCGATTGTAACCGAAAGGAAAGAAAGGGGGAAGGCTACAGAAGCCGCTCCGCCTTCTGGACGAAAATTTCGACCCCTGTCCGGCGGACATAATCATCACTGAGGAAGGACTGGAATTTCTCCCTCAGCGGAGCAAGCAACTCATCCCCGCAGAGGAACTGCACCGACCAGTTCTTTCCGGGGAAAACGGCATCGTCCCACCGGGTGCCGTCTCCCTCGTTGTCCTTCCGGAGGACGTTACGCCAGACCGAGTAGGCGGAGACTCCCAGTCCGTCCAGCATTTCGCAGATTTCCCGTCCCAGCGTCTCGCCTGCGTGAATCCAGACCATGTTCATGATTTCGTCACCGCCTCCATGAATCTTCCCTTATTCCTCAGTTTTTCCTCGAAGAGGCTGTAGATCACGGGAACCAGCACCAGGGTGACCAGGGTGGAGATCATGAGCCCTCCCATGACCGAAATGGCGAGAGGTTTCCAGAGTTCAGCCCCCTGGGCCTTGCTCAGCGCCATGGGGAGCATACCGAAGAAGGTGGTGAGGGTGGTCATGAGTACGGGACGGAGCCTGCGCCCTCCTGCACTGATCAGGGCTTCCCGAAGAGGCGTTCCCCTGGCCCGGAGCAGGTTCACGTAGTCCACCAGCACGATGGCGTTGTTCACCACGATGCCCACAAGCATGACGATTCCCAGGAGCCCCTGGAGGGAGAGATAGAGTCCTGTCAAAAGATAGGCGAAGGCTACTCCTGTGAGGGCGAAGGGGATGCTGAACATGATGATGAACGGATCGAGATAGGCTTCGTATTGCCCCGCCATGACCATGTAGACCAGGAGCACTCCCAGAAGGACCAGAAGGCCCATCTGTCGGAAGGCGTCCCCCTGTTCGCGGATCTGCCCGCCGAACTCGACGGTAACGCCCGAAGGTATGTCCACTTCCGCCACCGCAGTCCGGGCATCTTTGGTAACCTCTCCGAGAGACCGCCCGTGAACGTTCGCTTCCACCACCACGTAGCGCTGTTTATTCTTTCTCTGGATCTCCGGGGGACCTGCAGTATCCCGGTACGAAGCCACAGTTGAAAGGCGCACCATTTTCCCCGAGGCGGAGGGAACCATGAGACGGCCGAAGATATTCCGGGAGTTGCGCTGTTCTTCCCGGAGACGGAACCGTATGGGGTAGTCGTTCTCTCCTTCCCAGTAGCTTTCATTCGTCTCGTGGCCGTAAAAATAGGTCCTGAGGGCACCGGCCACGGCATAGGTGCTCACCCCCAGGAGGGACGCCTTTTCCCGGTCTACGTCCACCCGGATTTCCGGCCTGTTCTGTTTCTGGCTCAGGCTGACGTCCACAGTACCGGGGATGGTGCGGAGAAGATCTGCGATCCTCCCCGACATGCGGACCACCTGGTCGAGATCGTCGCCGAAAATTTCTATGTTCAGGGGCTTGGCGCCGAGGAACATTGACTTGATGGGCGACGTGACAAGCACGTTGAGCTTTTCGATTCCGGGCTGCTCCCGCAGCCATGACCGGAGAGACTCTCCCACCTCGAAGGCGGTGCGTTTTCTCAGCCCTTTGTCCACCAGCTTGAGGCCCACGTTGCCGATGTTCGGTCCTGCCTGCTGCCCTGCGGCGACGGCAAACCCCTTTTCGTCCCTCCCGTCGTAGCCGTAGACGTTGGTGGCTTCGGGGACGGTTTTCCGTGCATGCTCGATGGTGCGGAGAACCAGCCTGTCGGTTGCATCAATGCCCGTTCCTTCCGGGAGGGTCATGGTGATGGTGATTTCTCCCGTGTCGGGATCCGGGGAAAGCTCGGTGCCGATGAACCGGAATCCGGCAAAGGTGAGCCCGAGGATAACCAGGGCGGCCAAAACCACCATTTTCCTGTTTTCAAGAGACCATTCAAGCAGACTCTCGTATCCCCTTTCGAGCCGGCCGATGAAGGCGTCGGTAAAACGGTGGAGCCTGAGGCGGTCTTCCTCCCGGCGGAAGAAGAAGCTTCCCATCATGGGAATAAAGGTAAGACTCACGAAAAGTGACGCCGAAACCGCCGCCACCATGACCACCGTAAGGGAGGAAAAGAAGACTCCCACCAGCCCCCGGATAAAGGCAAGAGGAAGAAGCACCACCACCGTGGTGAGGGTGGAGGCCACGAGCGCCGACTGGACTTCCGCCGTGCCGACGACGCAGGCGACGGATCTCCGGGCGCCCTTTTCGATATGGTAGACCACCTGGTCGGTGGAGACGATGCAGTTGTCCACCACCATTCCGCTGGCCATGGCCAGGGCGGAGAGGGTGAAGATGTTGATGGTGTAGTCCAGTTCTCCCATGAAGATGAAGGTGATGACCAGGGAGAAGGGAATGGCGGCGCAGACGATGAGGGAGGCGGAAAGGCGTTTGAGAAAAATCCAGGTGACTGCGAAGACCAGGATTACCCCCGCGAGGAGGGACTGTGTCAGGTTGTTGATGGAGTTGAGAATGAACTCTGAGGTGTTCATGCCGATGTGGTAGTCCACGTCAGAGGGGAATTCTTTCTCCTTGAGCTCTTCCAGCCGGCCGAGCACCGCCCGGGAAACCTCCACCGTATTGGCGTCGCTGGTCTTGAGAACGGCCATGATGACCGCTTCCCTGTCGAAATGATAGCCCCTGAGGTCCCGGTCCCTGTATGTATCGGCCACCTCCGCCACATCTGCAAGGTGGACGGGGCGTCCGCCTGCAACGCCAACCACGGTCCGGCCGATTTCTTCCACCGAGGTGAAGCGGCCGGGAATACGGACGTAATATTCCGTGCGGCCCTGTTTCAGGGAGCCTGCCGGTATATTGAGATTTTCCCGCTCCACGGCGGCAATGACCGAAGAAATGGGGATGCCGAAGGCTTCAACTTTTTCAGCGTCGATCCTCACCTGGATTTCCCTCTGCTTCCCTCCGTAGACCAGTACCTGCCCCACTCCGGGAATCCGGGAGAGGTTCTCCACCACTGTCTTGTCGACAAAGTGATGGAGCCCTTCCCAGGATCGTTCCGCAGTGAAGGAGAGGGTAAGGAAGGGGATGGTGCCTGAGGTTATGCGAAGGAGAATGGGCTCCTCGGCATCTCCGGGGAGGTCCCTCCGGGCGAAATTGACGGAATCCCGGATGTCCCCCATCTTCACGTCCAGGTTCACACCCCACTTGAACTTGACCGACACTACGGAGATGTTGTCCATGGACTTGGAGAAAATGGTGTCCACACCCTCGATGAGAGAGACCTTGTCCTCCACAACCTTGGTGACCCGCTGTTCCACGTCGCTGGCGGAGGCGCCCGGCCAGGTGACAAGGACGTTCACTACCGGAGGCTCGATGTTCGGCAGCAAATCGAGCTTGAGGCCGAGGAAGACTATCCCACCCACGAGAATGACCGCGAGAAAGACCATGAGCATGGAAACCCTGCGGTTGACGGAGAGTTCCGGGAGATTCATTTTTCCGCCGCCTTCACGGGTGTGCCGTCCCTGAGTTTTTCAGACCTGGCGGCGATCACCGCTTCATTCTTTTCAAGGCCGGAAAGGACTTCCAGAAAATTATCCCTCTCGGCACCTGTTGTAATGATTCTCAGCCTGGCCACGCTGTCAGAAACCACGTAGCATACTGATTCTCCCGTGCCCGCCATTCTGCCCACAGCCTCGAGGGGAAGGCCGACCCCCTCCCGGACACCGGTCCGAATGGTCACCCGGGCATACATTCCCGGAAGGAGGGCACCTTCGGAGGAAAGGAGGACGTCCACTTTCCCTGTGCGGGTGACAGGGTCGAGCGAGGGGTGAACCCTGGAGACGGCGGCCTCGAACCTCTTCCCGGGAAAGGCGTCCACTGTGACCAGCGCCTTCTGCCCCTCCTTCACCCTGGGGAAGAGCTGTTCGGGTACGGTCCCCGACACTTTCACTCTCTCCCGGCGGGCAAGTATGAAGACCGGCGACTGGGAAACGGTGTCCCCCGGGTCTATGTGCCGGGTGAGAATCACTCCTGAGATGGGGGCTGTTATAGTGTGGTATCCCAGTATAATTTTCAGCTGGTTCAGCACTGCCCTGGCCTCCTGGACCTGCCGGGCAGCCATCCTGGTCTCCCCCCGGGCCCGGTCGAACTGCTGGCGACTGACCACCTGCTCCCTGTAGAGGGCTGAAATGCGCTCGAAATCGGCGGCGACGGTGGAAGAATAACTCGAGGCACGGCCGAGGGACGCTTCGGCCTGGAGGATCTGCTGCCGGGCAAGGCTGTCGTCCACCTCCGCCAGAGGATCCCCTTCCTTCACAGCATCCCCTTCGGAGACGAAGACCCGGAGGACCGTTTTTCCAGGCACCTTGCAGACTACGGCCGCTTTCTCCTCCGGCTCGATGCCCGCGGCGAATGACACCCTGTCCTCGAAGGTCAGGGTTTTAAGAAAGACTGTTTCCACGGGAAGGACTTCCGGGGCAGGAACGCCGCTTCCCGATGTTTCCTTCTCGTGCCATCTGTAGATGATGAGCCCCCCGAAAAGGAAGATAAACAACAGAAGTGCAAGCACTTTTTTCATTCCTCTGCCTCCTGGAAAAACGCTTTTCCGGTACTGCCCATGGCCCAGTCGATTTCCACCCTGGCTTTTTTCGAGTCGTACAGGCCTTCCACAAGCTGGTTCCTTGCGTTCGCAAGGGCCACGGACGCATCAAGCACGTCGATGTTGGTCCCCACCTGGGCCACGTAGCGTTTCAGAGCCATGCGATAGTCCTCTTCCGCCGCCGCCACCATGGCCTTTCCCACCTCGATCCTCCTGAGGGATGACTCGAAGTTCGTACGGGCTACGGAGATTTCGAGCTCGATCTGCCGCTTCAGATCCTCGGCCTGGTGAAGCAGTTCTTCCGCCGCGGCCTTCGCTTCCCTGGCCCGGGAGGACGACTCGCCGCCGTCGAAGAAGGTCCAGGAGGCCTGGAGAGTAATCTTCCAGTCATCCATTTTTGAAGGGAAGAAGGTTTCGTCCGCCCTGTAGATCTCGCCGAAAAGGACAACCCGGGGCCCTCCGGAAGCCCTTGCCGCTTTCGCGGCAAAAAGAGCCGAATGCATGGCCCTGTCCAGAGCCCGCATCTCCGGCCGGGAGGCAAGGCCTTCCGCCACGGGGTCGGAAGGAAGGGGAGAAAAATCCCCGAGCGCATCTTCTGCCGGAAGGGTGAATGCCGGGCGGAGGGACGTTCCGACTGCCCGGGAAAGGCCGTGCCATGCCACGTCAACGGCGTTCATCGCCCGGATACGTCCCAGTTCGGCCTCTGCGACGGAGACTTCCACCCGGAGAACGTCGTTTTTCGCCACCACGCCGTTCCGGAAGAGAGCCTGCACCTGCCGGAGGTGTTCCTTTGCCAGGGAGAGAGTCTCCTCCGCTACGGAAAGTCTCCCGACCGACCGCCGCAGGTCGTACCATGCAGAAGTTACCGCCCACTCCACTCCCTGGGCGGTGCGCTTCTCCGCAGCCTCTACCCCCTCCAGGGCAAGGCGCCGGGAGTCCACGGAATACCGGACGGCCCCCCCGCTGTAGATGAGCTGGCTCAGCGTCAGGGCTGCCTTCCAAGTGGTCCGAAAGCCGGCCTGGGCATACCCGACCTGCTGTCCTCCTATGAAAACGGGATGGAACGGATCCTTCTCTGCCGTCTGGTAGAGAAGGGATACTCCAAGCTGGGGCAGCGCCGGGGCACCCGCCTGGTGTATCCGCTCCCGTGCCTGGGCGATCCGCTGCCGTCCGGCGGCCAGGACGGGATTGTTGACTGCGGCGAGGGAAAGGGCTTTTTCAAGGGAAAGAGGCTCCGCCCCGTGTGCCGCCTGCCCCTGCATAAGAACCAGGAGGAGAAGACACAAAAGGGAGAGAATCCTACGGTTCATTGCCAATACCTCCCAGAACCGAACGGATGAGGAACCTCCAATTACGCCTGGCTTCTTCCCGCGTAATCGTAAGTTCGATGTTGAGAATGATGCCGTTCAGGATGCCTACGAACATGTTGACCAGCTCCCGGTGGCTGATCCCCCGGCGGGTAAGGATGTTCCCGGGAAAAACGGCTTCGATGACCGATATAGCGTCCTCGGTGATGGAGGCCCGGAGTGTGGTGACGAGTTCGATCATTTCCTCCCGGCCCCGCATGGCCTCGAGCTGAAGGTGAACGAAAAGAAGCCTGCAGACCGGATCTTCAGCGAAAATGTCGATGAGCCGCTCCCCCCGGGTGAGAAAGAAATCCATGGCTTCTCCGGGAGGCAGCTCGAGTCCGGGAGGCAGGACGATGCCCTTGAGCCGCTCCGCCTCTTCGGCCACCACAGCCTTGTACACTTCCCACTTGCCGGGGAAATACCAGTACACCGCTCCCTTGCTGACTCCCGCATTCCTTGTTATGTATTCCATGCTCGTTCCGTAGAACCCCCTGGCGGCGAATCCTTCCCTGGCCGCCCTGAGAATGGCTTTGCGTGCCTCTCTGCCTTCTTCCGCCACATAAATACCTCCCGACCGTTCAGTATGCAGAACTATACTCCATACCGAACGGTCGGTCAATAAAGCAGACGAAAAAAGGGACAGGCCAAAGGCCTGTCCCAGGAAACACTGTTGCGGTTGGCCGATTAACGCTTGGAGAACTGGCGGAGTCCCCGGGCGCCCTTCTGGCCGAACTTTTTCCGTTCCACCATGCGGGGGTCCCTGGTAAGGAGCCCGTTCTTCTTCAGGACGGGACGAAGCTCGGGATTGAGCTTCAAAAGCGCCCTGGCGATTCCGAGCCGCACCGCGCCGGCCTGGCCTGTAAGGCCGCCGCCGGAGGCACGGACAAAAACGTCAATCTTTCCCTCAAGGCCGGCCGATTTCAGCGGCTGCAGAGCGTTGAGCTGCCATGCGACTCTCGGGAAATAATCTTCCACGGTTCTTTCGTTGACTTTAATCGTCCCGTCGCCGGGGCGAACCCGCACGCGAGCCAGGGCGCATTTTCTTCTTCCGGTTCCCCAGCAGTATGCTGTATTCTGCATCGAGTCTTTTCCCCCTCCCCGAATTTTACACTTCAATGGCAACGGGCCGCTGCGCCGCGTGAGGGTGCTCCGGTCCCGCATACACTTTGAGCTTCTTGTGGAGCTTCAGGCGCGTTCTGGGCAGCATGCCCTTAACGACCCTCTCCATGAGCTGCACGGGCTTCTTGTCCATCATCTCGCCGTAGGTGGCGGAGCGGAATCCGCCGAGGTAGCCGGTGTAATAATGGACGGTGCTCTTGAGCCTCTTGTTGCCCGTGAGCTTCGCTTTTTCGGCGTTGATTATCACGACAAAATCGCCGCAGTCAACGTGGGGGGTGTAGGTGGGCTTGTTCTTCCCCATGAGGATCTTGGCAACCTGTGACGCAATGCGACCCAGGGGCTTGTCTGTGGCGTCGACGATATACCACTGGTGCTCGACCTTTTCTTTTACGGCCATAAAGGAACGACTGTCCGACATGGAATTTCCTCCTTCATTCTCTTTCCTGTTTCATTTTTCTATAGTCAAAGATCACACAAACGCCGTTGGAGGAAGCGCCGCCCCAAGCATCTCGGGGGACGTGGCAGGGTTCCCCGGGGGCTTGCTTTCTCCGCCGACGCGGCGAAATGATGCACGGTTCGACTCCAGTCTGTTATTTTACACGAATGAGCCGGGGGTTTTCAATCCTCCCCGGCAATCTTCCTCTTTTTGCCACGGGAAGCCCGTCGATTTCCTTGATATCCATGGTCATGTCGATGGGGTTCGCATGGGAAATGTAGCTTCCTACACCGAAGGCGTCGGCTCCCGCAGCGGAGAGTTCCCGTATCCTGTCGGGATAGAGCCCGCCGGAGGCGATGATCCGGACATGACCGTACCCGGCAAGGTCGAGGCGATACCGTATTTCCCGGACAAGGTCCGGCGACACCCCTCCCCGTTCGCCGGGCGTGTCCAGCCTGACAGCGGAGAGCCTGTCGCCCAAGGCTTCTGCAACCCTGAGGGTTTCCTCCGCTTCGTCCTTGAAGGTGTCCACAAGGACGATTCTCTGGTCACCGGACGGCATGACGGCATCGTAATGCTTCGCGAGGGCCACCGTATCTCCGACAAGGAGCACAGCCGCGTGGGGCACCGTACCCATGGGATCGATTCCCGCAAGCCGGGCGCCCAGTATGCAGCTCGCTCCGCTGCACCCTCCGACACGGACGGCGGTCCGCTCCATAACAGGGGCAATGGCCGGGTGGACATGCCTTGCACCGAAGCAGAGAACAGGTTTTCCATCCGCAGCCTCGACACATGCCCTGGCCGCAGTGGCCCAGGAGGATGCGCTTGCGAGCATGCCCAGCAGAACCGTCTCGTAGAGGCCGAACTCTCCGTAGGGACCGCAGATCCTGACGAGAACTTCTTTGGGAGAGAAGGAATCTCCTTCCCTGAGAGCTTCCACTTCCACGTTCCTTTCAGCCAGAAGGGTCATCACTTCTTCAAGACCGGCGAAAACGCCGTTCTTCCGGGCAAAGACCTCAGCGGTGACCGGGGCGGACAGGCGCCCTGCATCCCGGAGAACATCCCGGGTCTTGACGAAATATACGTCTGTTGTATAGCCGCCGAGAATTTCCTCGTGGGTGGCCGAATGAAGCCTTTTTCCTTCCACAGAGTACTTCCGGACGTCCTCGAAACCGTCAAGAGGCCCGGAAGTGCCGCAGCGGTTTCCGGAGTTCATGTCAGCCTAGTAGAGAACAAGTATTATGGATGTGACCATGAAGAGACCGGTCAGGACCACGGTAATCTTCGAAAGTCCTGTGAAGCGCTGCCACTGGTTTCCCCCCATGTCGGCCTGGGTTCCCCCGCCGAAGATTCCGGAGAAACCGCCCTGCTTTCTCTGCTGCAGGAGCACGACGCCTGAAAGGGCAAGGCAGAGCAGTATGTGGACAATACCAAGAAAGGTCTTCACGTTGCGCACCTCCTAAAAATAGGAACCAATTCCAGACAAAGAGTTATTCTATCATAGATATACGGGAAAGGATATCCAGCAAACGATAACCTGCTACAGCCCTGTGGGAAATTTTTCTTTTTATGTCATCCGGGATTTCCCCGAAGGTCCCGTCGTATCCTGCGGGAGAAAATATCGGGTCATAGCCGAATCCGCGGGTCCCCCTCGGAGCCCGGACGACTTCACCGGGACACTCCCCTTCGGTGAGGAGACAGATACCGTCAGAAGGGAAATAGAGGGCGAAGGCCGCCACGTACCTTGCAAACCGGTCATCTTTTTCTCGAAGCGCATCGAGCATCCACCTGATGCGGGCCGGGTCGTCCTCCGCCATCCGGGCGGAATGAATGCCGGGCTTCCATTCGAGAGCCCGCACCTCCACTCCGCTGTCGTCAGCCAGGGAGGGAAGTCCGGTGAGAAGAGCCCAGGCCCTGGCCTTGAGCCGGGCATTCGCGCTGTAGGTGGTGCCGGTCTCTTCCACGTCGAGGGAGGCGTGTTCAGGGCCGAAGAGGATGTCCACGCCCAGGGGAGAGAATAAGTCCGCCACCTCGGCAAACTTTCCCCGGTTGCCGCTGGCGAAGAGGATGCCCTCAGGAAAGAGCCGTTTCGCCGTCTTCAATGCCGAGAGCCTCCTTCTGAAGCCCGATGATTTCAAGGGTTCCCTTTGCCGCAAGGAAGAGAAGGGCTGAGAGATCTCCGGAGGTAAAGACTGAGCCTTCCCCCGTCCCCTGTATTTCCACGTACTCTCCACGGTGGTTCATCACCACGTTCATGTCCACCTCGGCGGCACTGTCCTCGGCATAGCAGAGATCGAGGAGAGGAGAACCGCCAACTTTCCCCACGCTGACCGCGGAAAGAAAAAACCTGAGCGGAAGGACTGAGAATATGCCCTTTGCCCGAAGGGCGCGGAGAGCGTCGAAGAGGGCGACAAACCCTCCTGAGACGGCGGCGGTTCTTGTTCCCCCGTCAGCCTGGAGGACGTCACAGTCGAGAATGACGGTCCTTTCGCCGAGGGCTTCCATGTCCACGCAGGCCCTCAGGGAGCGGCCGACAAGGCGCTGGATCTCTGTGCTTCTTCCGTCGGGACCGCCCCTGGAGGTCGAGCGGGATACCCGGACGGAGGTGGATCTCGGAAGCATGGCGTATTCGGCGGTCACCCAGCCCCGGCCCGTTCCCCGGAGAAAGGGAGGAACTTTTTCCTCCACAGTGGCCGTGCAGAGCACCCTTGTATCGCCGAAGGAGGCCAGCACTGACCCTTCGGCATAGCGGGTGAAGTTCCTCTGGAAGCTGACGGGGCGGAGTCCATCGTCCCTTCTGCCGTCAATCCGGAGCGCCATGGCAGAGAGACTCACTGGGGGAGCTGCCAGGGCACCGTAAGATCCACCGGGGCCCCTTCAGAGGCAACCTTGCCGTTGATCAGGAACCGGACCTTGGTAAGGGGAGGGAAATTCTCGGTTATGGTCCGCACCACGGCGGTTATGAACAGGGTGCTCTCCTTCGCCCCAAGCTTCGCAAGAGAGGAGATGAAGGACGCGTTCAGGTTGAGGAAGAGGGTATCGCCGCTCCTGAAGACGTTGAGCACCTTCATGTCAGGCGAGAACCTGCCCGGCACCAGGGAGATAATCTTGCCGAACACCTGGCGGATGTCATCCTCCATAATGCCAGAGAGGATGTCGGTCTTCTCCGAGACGATGGCCCCTTCCCTGGGAAAATAAACCGAGAAGGCCACTTTGCGGGCATTCACCCGTATTTCGGTACTTCCACCCTCGAGGACCCCCTGGGCTTCCTGCCGGTCGGAGGCTACGTCCTTCCTCATGAGTATGTCCTTTTTATCGAGCATCCTCAGGGCGAGAGAGGTTCCCACATACCCGGCGACGAAGCAGAAAGCCACAACAGCCAGCCATGCGATGATCCGGATGAGGAGCGGGGCCTTTTTCGTCTCCGGTTCTTCGGCCCTCCTCCTTCTCACCGGCCGTCTTTCTTCACGGAAGGACAAGGGTTCTTCCTGCTCCGCCTCCCTCCGCCGCACTTCAAAACCGTCATCATAGTCGTCATATTTCCGGGGCATAACTGCATTCTCCTCCCTCGGTCAGCGTTCCCGTCAGGGTCAGTTGTTTGCAAGATACTGGGCAATCCCCCTGGCAAGGGAAGCTGCCATCGTATCCTGGTATTTTTTGTCGCCGAGCATCCGGGCCTCGGATTTTTCCGTGAGGAATCCTGTTTCGATGAGCACTGCCGGCATGGCGGCCCCCCGAAGGACGAAGAAAGGGGCCTGGGCAACCCGGCGCATCTTGATGCCTCCGTCTGAACCTTCTTTGAAGAGATATTCGGCAAAACCGGTGCTTTCGTTAATTTTCGCGTTCTGCTGCATATTCCCGAGGATGCTGAGCAGCATCCTGGTCTTTTTGTCCGCAGCCTGCGCAGACTCTCCGTTGCTGCCCTCGGCGATTTCCCTGTTTTCGATGAGGGCGAGCTGCATGGCATCCTTGTCGGTGGGAAGGGCCATAATGTAGATTTCCATTCCCGTGGCATGGCGCCCTGGAGGAAGGGCATTGGCATGAATGCTGACGAATACGTCGGCATTCCACTTGTTGGCCAGATCTGTCCTCTGCTGGAGGGTGAGATAGATATCCTTGTCCCTGGTGAGCCGGGCGTCAAATCCATCCTTTTTCAGTTTCTGGGCGAGAAGGATGGAAATGGAGAGGTTGACGTCCTTTTCACGGATGCCGTTGGCTACAGCACCGGGATCCTTTCCTCCATGGCCGGGATCGATGACGACTATTTTGGGGCCGGATTTCCGATTCGGGTCCCGGACCGGCGCCGGGTCTGCCGGCGGTTTGGCGGCGGGAGGCGTTTTCGAAGGCTGCGGGACTTTCACGGAAGCGGCAGCTCCGGTCCTGGCGAAGTCTATGACGATTCGCGGAGGGCCTTCCAGGGGAATGATCTCCTTCACGGGAAGGGCGGAAGAAAATTCAAGGACCACCCGGTCTCCGAAGTTGACCGAGGACACCCTCACTTCGCCGTGGGGAGAGGTGAGATCAGGCACTCCGGACTTTCCGAGGAGAAAGGAGACTTTCACCGAACCTCCGCTCTGCTGTATTTCCGGTGCATTCGGGCCTTCGTAGTCCAGGACCGCCCTGATCTTGTCGTCGTCACTGCCCCACCGTAGAGCGGAGAGCACGGGGCTCCCGGCGGGGGATGGTTGGGAGGCGGGAATCTGGACTGCCGGCGCCTGGGGTTTGGGGGTGGAAGGAGAAGGAATTCCCGCCCGGGGTGAACCCTCCCAGCGAAGATTTCCCTGTTTTCCCGAACGGGCAAGAAGTCCATTGAAGAGTTTAAGGGCTGAACGGCTTTCGACGAGCCATTCCTTCCCGTCCTGGACTGTGGAAGCAGCCAGGGGAACAAGCTCGGCATCAAGCCATGCCGCCGCCGCGCCGGCAACGAGCTGGAGCTTGCTCCGGTCCGCGGTTACAATGAGCGTATCCCCCTTTTCGGAGGTCTCCAGACCGAGCACCCCGGCCATATCCCTGGCGGAAACCATAATATTGGGACCTCTTTTTTCCGATCCCACTTGTCCTGCCCTTGAGGCACCGGAGTAAAGGTCCATCACGTCGGCTCCCGCTGCGGGGAAAACGGTCAGGACGAGAAGGGCGAGAAAAGCCGCCGCGAAGCTAAGAACCCGCTGCCGCAACGTCCCGCACCACCAGGGAACAGGCCCCGGTACTCCCGTAAAACTGAAAATCGTTGCCGACGAGGTCAATTGTGTTCAGGATATCCTTGAGGTTTCCGGCAATGGTCATACCTGAAACTGCACCTCCCAGTACGCCTCCCGAAATCGAAGCGCCCTTGATTCCGAGGGAAAACTCCCCGCTTACGGGATTGATGGTATGGAGCCCCAGAAACTCGGCGACAAAAATGCCGCTTCCCACCTGGAGGAGAAGGTCCTCCGGCGTCCACTGTCCCGGAAGAAGGGACAGATTGGAGCAGTCCACGTCCGGAGTGCCGGAGATGGAACGGCTCGCGTTTCCCGTGGACGGCACGCCGTCGAGAAGGGCGTACTTGAGATTATAAAGCCATGCTGAGACAACTCCATCCGAAAGAAGGCGGGTCGTTGTGCACGGAACCCCTTCCCCGTCGAAGGGAGAGGACCCCATGCCCCGCCGGAGGAGTCCGTCGTCCACCAGGGAAAGGGCGGGCGAGGCGACTTTTTTTCCCAGTTTTCCCCTGAGGAAGGACTTGTTCTTGTGAATGCTGGACGCAAGGAAGAGTTCCCCGAGAACGTCGACCAGGGAAGCCGCCGCTTCTCCGTCGAGAACGAGGTCGTACCGTCCCGTGGGAAGGGGTTTTCCGCCGAGAACCAGGGCGGTGCGCCGTACTGCTTCGGCGGCCGTCTTCCGGGGATTCAGCCCGGAGAGAAAGCGGCTGTCGTCCCCGAACCCTCCCATTTCCATGAGTCCGCCCTCGGAGAGGACCACAGTTACGCCGCATCCCGCGCTGGTTCCGGAGTACCAGCCGGAGGCTCCCTCGGAGGACCTGTAGTGATGCTCCCCGCTTCCCTCGCCCCATGATGCGCTCCGTACGGATATCACTCTGGGGTCGGCATCCCTGGCGATTTCCCACATTTCCCTGCATACGGACATTCGGTATTCCGGGGTGACTTCCGGAAGCGACCTGTCGAAAAGATCCAGGTCGGGGAAGGGTCCGGCGACTCCCCGGGCAAGCCTGAGGTGGGGGTCCGGTTCGGAGGAAGAACAGTTGTTCAGGCTCCATTCCACCAGTTCCTCGAGGTGATGCCTGTCCAGAGAGTTCACATGGGCAACCCCCTGCCGCCCGTCCTTGTCCAGGGTTCTCAGCCCGATGCCGAGAGAGGCGCCCGATGTGTTTTTTTCCGGAACTCCGTCACGAAGAGAGAGCGAGCTGCCCTGTCCAAAGCTATAGACCACATCCGCTCCTGCGGCTCCTCTGGAGAGAGCTTCGCCGACCAGGAACGCGGAGGCCTCTTCAACGGCGTCTCGGGAGGGGACCTTCATCACGAAGCGGAAACCTCCTCCAGGATGATCTCCGCCGCCCTGGCAGCCTGATCCCGGGTCACGTCGATATGGGTTACGAGCCTGATCCGGCCTCCGGCGGCGCCGTTGAACAGGACACCCCTTGCGGCACAGCGTTCATGAAGGTCACGCCCCGCCTTTTCCGGAACATGGAAATACACCATGTTGGTGGGCATAGGATTCTTCTCCACTTCCAGACCTCCTGCGGTGAGCATGGAGGCGAGCATGGCCGCGTTCCCGTGGTCTTCGGCGAGACGGGCGACATTGTTTTCAAGGGCATAGAGCCCGGCGGCGGCGATGATGCCTGCCTGCCGGAGCCCTCCGCCGACCTTTTTCCTCCAGTGCCTGGCTCTGCCGATGAAGTCTGAGCTTCCGCAGAGCATGCTGCCGATGGGGGCGCAGAGCCCCTTGGAGAGGCAGAACTGGATGGAGTCCACCAGGGCGGTATATTCGCTAACGTCACATCCCCATGCCGCCGCCGCGTTAAAGATCCGGGCTCCGTCGATATGGACCGCGAGACCGTTGTTCCTGGCAGTGTCGGTGGTCTCCTTCATCTGGGCCGGTGAAAGGGCCAGCCCTCCGCACTTGTTGTGGGTATTTTCCACGCAGAGCAGCTTCGCGGGGGCGAAGTGAACATTGACGGGACGGCAGTTTCGCTCGATCTCGGAGGGAGGGATCAGGCCCGAGGAATCGTCGGCGGTGAGAGGGACCACTCCTCCAAGGGCGGCGAGGCCGCCTCCCTCGTAATAGTAGATGTGGCTGTTGATGCCGAGGATGGCTCCTTCGCCCCGCCCGCAGTGGGTGAGCACCGCCACCAGGTTGCCCATGGTGCCGGAGGGAAGGAACAGGGCATCTTCTTTGCCGGTCATGGCCGCCGCCTTTTCCTGAAGGCGGTTTACCGTGGGGTCTTCGCAGTAAACGTCATCCCCCACTTCTGCCTCGCACATGGCCTGGCGCATGGCTTTCGAGGGACGGGTAACGGTATCGCTCTTCAGATCTATGGGAAACATGGCAAATTCCTCCTAGAAATACGATGTGGGTTTGTTTCATCAGGATATGATAACATCAAAAAAGCGATTTCTGGAGGGCAATTCACTCCGGAAATCGCTTTTTCTCCTGCAAATTCCAAATCTTTTCGGCGGAATTCTACAAAGTGACGCCCAGGCGTGCCCAGGGGAGCAGGTCCTCAGGAACGGGGATACCTATGGCCGACGACAGGACGGCGCTTCCGTGATAGTCGCTTCCCGCCGTGGGGAAAAGCCCCAGCCCGGAAGCAATGGAGAGGTACTGGAAAATCTGTTCGGCAGTATGTTTTGCAGAAATGCATTCCAGGCCCCAGAGCCCCCATTCCTTCAGCTTTCCGGCGATAAGGCGGATTTCAGCGTAGCTCTCGGCAGTCTGGACCGGATGGGCCAAAACCGCTACTCCGCCTGCCTCGCGGATGAGGGAAATGCAGTCTTCCGGAGAAAGACGCTCCCGGTGGGCGTATGCGGGCCCGGAATTGCCGAGGTACCTGGAAAAGGCAGCCCCCACGTCCTGAACATATCCCTTCCTCACCATGACCTTTGCCATGTGAGGACGGGCCACCACATCTCCCGCTGCTTCCGCCTCCACCTCCTCAAGGGTGATGTCGAAGCCGAGCTTGCGGAGGTTCCGGCACATCTCCTCGTTTCTCCAGTCCCGGGCTTTCCGTACCGATTCCAGGGTCTCCGCGAGACGGGGATGGGTGTAATCAAACCTGTATCCGAGGATATGCATGGTGGAGGGATAATCGGCGGAAAGCTCCACTCCCGCTACGGCCCTGACGTTGAGGCGGGAACAGGCGGCCATAAAAGAAGGGAGCCCCGCCGTGGTGTCGTGGTCGGTGAGGCTCATTACCGAAATTCCCCTGTTTTTTCCCTGGGCGGCAAGCTGTTCCGGGGTCAGTGATCCGTCAGAGAAGGTGCTGTGGAGATGAAGGTCGATAAGGATCATCCAGGATCGTCAGCTTCCGGAGGCCTCTTCATCGAGAATGGAGTCGATCTCGAAGAGAACGGCGAGATCGAGAAGAACGATGAGGCGACCGTCCTCATGCTTGGCCACGCCGAGAATGTACTTCCGGTCCATGGACGTGTTGATCTGGGCTGCGGATTCTATCTGGGCGTCGTAAATGGTGCACACTTCGCGGACGGAATCGACGATGATGCCGAAGAGGATTTCGTTCCACGACACGACCACGATACGGGCCTCGTCGGTGAGCTCTTTCTGCACCATGCCGATTTTCAGTTCCATGTCGAAAACGGGGACGATGGACCCCCGGAGGTTTATGACCCCGCGGATGTATCCGGGAGAATTGGGAACCCTGGTGATGAAGGGAGGAACCCGAACGATCTCCCGGACGTAGTTCACGTCGAGGCCGAAGGCCTCGTCCCGGAGGGAGAACACCAGGGTGATATGCTCCCTTCCCCTGCTTTCCAGGTCTTTCTGCTGCAGATTGCCGTCGTTTTTCAGCGTTTGCATCCGTTTAACCTCCCGGTGTTTCTGAGTGAAAAGAGCCGATTAAATCCATGGTTCATGGTGCAGAGTCTCCCCGTTTTCAAGGACGAAGATCCGGATGCCGGAGCGGTCCAGAACGGCAGCGCTTGCCGGGTCCCGTCCCTTGGGAAGGGCAGCCGATCCGGGGTTGAGGAAGATGGTCCCCTCCTCCCGGACAATGGACGATACGTGAGTGTGTCCGTAAATCACAAGGTCCGCCCTGCAGCGGAGACCAAGCTCTCTCAGGGGCTGAAAGGGGGCCCCGTGCCCCGCCAGGATGAGCTTTGAATTCCACCAGGCGGTAGCGTATGGGGCCAGGACCGGCCAGCCGAGAAGAGCTTCGTCGCCTGGGCGGTCGCAGTTTCCCCGTGAGATTATAACAGGAAAGGGAGCGTTCCGAATCATCTCCTCCAGCCCGGTGGCGATTTCCCCAAGCACGTCTCCGCAGTGGAATACGCCATCTGCTTGCCCCCACTGAACGAGGGCGTTCCGCCAGGCTTCTTCATGACCGTGAGTGTCGGAAATGACGCCGAGTCTTCCGTTCATTCTCCTCCGGACCTCCCTTTTTGCTGTTCCCGGGAGGAAGACTGAGATACAATACTGGTACGAATCCCCGTGCTTTTGCCCTGTATTGTACCATTTCCCCTTTCGGGGAGGAAACGTATCCCATTGACTGAAAGGAAGCGACGGCATGAACGAACATGACCTTTTTGAAGAGATGAAAAAGCTTCTGGACTCTGAAGGACTCGTAACGGCGCGGCTTGTGGAATCCGTCACCAGGACATCCCAGTTGTCCTCCTCCACCGTTCCCGAAATCCAGGATCTTTTCCGTCAGTGGCTCTCCCTTGTCGCCCGGGAGGTCAAGCGCATGGCTGTGCCGGGAAAGGATTTTTCCCTTTCCGAGGCAGCCGGGACCATAGGCATTTCGCCGTCTTCCCTGCTCTCCCTTCTTCTTTTCCTTCAGAGAACGGGAGAGCTCTCCGTTGAATCGGTCCGTATAGGACCCGGAGCGGGAAAGAACGAGGACATATGCGACTGCCTCCGCTCAGAGGACTGACGGGCCTTAATGGCGACCGACATCGAGCTTCTCTCACGGAAGGCAGGACGGCAGGCGGCTCTCGCCGAAGCGGGGCTGGCAGATCTGCCGCCGGAGGCTGACCTGGCGGGAAAGATCGAATGGACCAGGCTGCGCCCCCTGCTCTCCGGCGAGGAAATTCGGGAGATGTGCGAAGAGGCTGTCAGGTGCGGCTATCGCTGCATCTGCCTCCCCCTTCCCTGGGCTTCCCATGCCGTCTCCCTTCTTGCTTCTACGCCAGTCAGGGTATCCACGGCCGTTGCCTTTCCTCTCGGAACCTGTATCCAGGAGACAAAAGTGCTGGAGACCATGTCCGCCCGATCGGTGATAAACGCGGACATCAATGTAGTCCTGCCGGTCTACAGGCTGGCGGCCGGAGACAAGGCCGGACTTCGTGCTGAAATGCAAAAAATCCGGGAGGCAGCCGAAGGAGCCGTCCTTTCTTTTTACGTGGAGACGCCGCTGCTGAACGAAGAGGAGATCATAACAGCCGTCCGGGCGGCGGAGATGGCCCGGGCTGACCGTGTCATCGGGGGAACGGGCGTTTTCGGTTTCCCGACCATAAAGGAAGTGGCCCTGCTACGGTGTGCAGCCCCGGACTGGATGGAAATAGGAGCGGCAGCGGAATCCACGGCGAAAGGTGCCAGGCTGCTTCCTTTTCTCGCCGCCGCAGGAGCCGGGAGCATCCTTGCGGAGAATCCACACCTTCTGCTGGGGTTTTCTGCTGAAGAAAAAGACTGACTTCCCGATCCCCCGTTCCCAAGCCCTCCGGCCCCCGGAAACCGGGACATCCGCACCGGCTCCGCCAGATTGATGCTTGACATGAAGCGACGGGTCTGATATGTATAGACAAAACCCGCTTAATGGTAAGGATTACCGCACAGCAGAAAAAATGGCCCCGGGCCGGAACTTTTTTCGAATCAGCGGATCGGACCCGGACCAGGAAGCGCCGCAGCAAAGGACAAGAAGGACCAGAAAATCCAAATCGGCCGAAGAAAAAAGGAGCGTGCCTTTCATGCTGAAAGAAAAGACCTTTTGGGCGGATACAGAGTTTTTCGGACTTCTAGGAAACCCCGTCAGAAAATCACTCTCTCCAGCCATGCATAACGCGAATTTCCAGGCCCTCGGAATGAATGCAGTCTACACCCCCTACGAGGTTACCGAAGCCACCGTCGGAACGGTCATTCCCGCACTGGAAGCCTTGCGGTTCAAGGGACTCAACGTCACCATGCCTCTGAAGCAAAAAATCATCGAATACCTTGACGAGCTTGACGAAATCGCATCCCTCTGCAACGCCGTAAACACGATCTACTGGAAGAACGGCAGACTGTGCGGATCGAACACGGACGGCGTGGGCTTTGTCAGGGGTCTGAAAGAGCAGGGTGGTTACGATCCGGCAGGCAAACAGTGCATCATTTTCGGCGCCGGCGGCGCTGCCCGTGGAGTGGCCTTCGCCCTCGCCGAAGCCGGCATCGGCAGCATAGCTCTCTGGAAAAGAGCATCAGGAGACGAAAAACTCGGAAAACTCGCCAGCGATCTCAATGCCTACCGTGCCGGCGTCTGCAGGATCCAGTCCACCGACCCCGCCGACATCGCCGGACTCCTGAAAGAAAACGAACTGGTAATCAACTCCACTCCCCTGGGCATGGCTCCGAATACGGACTCCACCCCCTTCGACACATCTCTTCTCGGAACGGAACACATGGTCTGCGATCTCGTGTATGTCCCCCACGACACTCTGCTGCTGCGGCAGGCGGAAGAAAGAGGCTCCCGCATCCTGTACGGGTACTGGATGACCATCTGGCAGGGAGTGGAAGCCTTCCGCAAATGGACCGGAGGGCAGGAACCCGACGTGGAAGTCATGACGAAAACAATGCTGGAGCACCTGGCGAATAAATGAAGAACCTGCGCATGCAGGAGAGGGAAAGACGCTCCTGCATGCGCAGGCCCTGGAAACCAGTCCGGAGGTGAAGGTATTGAAGATACTGAGATGGCTGGATGAACACTTCGAAGAGTATATCCTGAGCGGTCTGCTCGTTGTCATTGCCGTCGTCATGATGCTCCAGGTCATCATGCGCTATGTCTTCAACGCATCGCTGTCATGGGCGGAAGAGGCTTCCCGGTACGCTTTCGTATGGTCAGCCCTCGTGAGCATCGGATACACTATCAAGGAAAACAGCATTCTCAAGGTCGACACCCTTGTTGAAGCCCTGCCCGCCGGTTTGAAGCATCTCCTGATCACGCTGATCAACCTTTCTGTCACTCTTTTCTTCGGTTATCTTTTTATCAGCTCGATCCCGGCGGTCAAAAGAGTCGTTCTGACAGGACAGACCAGCCCTGCCCTGAAAATCCCCCTGGGTTGGATTTATTTTGCGGCCATCGCGGGCTTTTTCCTGGCAACGGTGAGGTCCATCCAGAAAACGGGACAGGACCTGGGCGTATCGATCCGGAAGAAGGGGGCCTGAAAATGGTTTTGACTCTGTTCCTTATCCTGCTCGGCGGTCTTGCCCTCGGAATCCCCATTGCGGTTGCCCTTGGATTTGCAACGATCTTTCCTGGCCTCACGACCCCCGGTTTTCCCGCTTCGCTGGCGTATGTCGTACGGAATATCGTAAGCGCCCTCGACAGCACGCCTATGCTGGCCATTCCTCTTTTCATCCTCTCAGGAAACATCATGACCAAGGGCAAGATTTCTGACAAACTCTTTAATTTCTTCGCCTTTTTTATAGGAAATTTCCCCGCGGGAATACCCATGACGGCCATCGTAACCTGCCTCTTTTACGGCGCGATTTCCGGGTCAGGCGTAGCCACTACAGCAGCTGTGGGCGGCATGGCAATACCCTTTTTGGTCTCTCTCGGGTATGACAAGGTTTACAGCGCCGCGCTGGTGGCCACGGCGGGCAGCCTCGGGGTCATCATCCCTCCGAGCATTCCCTTCGTCACCTACGGTGTTGTCACCGGGGTGTCCATCGGTAGTCTCTTTATTGCAGGCATCATCCCGGGGCTCGTCATCGGCCTGAGCCTTATGGGATACGCATTTTTCTACGCCAAGGTGCACGGCGAGGACAGACGAAAAATCGCCGAGAAAGTGAAAGCTCTCCGGTCGGGAGGAATTCTGGCTCTTTTCAAAGAGAGCTTCTGGGCGCTCCTTGCGCCTGTGATCATTCTCGGCGGGATCTACAGCGGTATCGTGACCCCTACCGAGGCTGCCGCCGTCTCCGTTTTTTACGCCCTCCTGGTGTGCCTTTTCATCTATAAAAGCCTGTCCTTCAGAGAACTGGGTGCTGTCCTGACGGACACCGTCAAATCCTATGCCCCCATCGTCGTACTGCTCTCCCTGGCAATTGTCTTCGGAAGGGTACTTGCCCTCCTCCAGGCTCCCGTTGCACTGCGGGATTTTATCCTGAGCTATTTCGCTGGGAACAAGTACATTTTTCTTCTTGGCCTCAATGCAATCCTCCTCGTTCTTGGAATGTTCATGGACGTGGGACCGGCAATTGCCATTCTCGCTCCCATGATGCTAGCTTCGGCCACAGCCCTCGGAATAAACCCCGTCCACCTGGGAGTCATCATGGTGGTCAACCTTGCCATCGGCATGGCGACTCCGCCGTTCGGAGTCGACCTGTTCGTCGCAGCACCGCTCATAAAGGAACAGGTCATGAAAGTCGGCATGAAGGCAATTCCGTTCATTCTGGCCTTTATCTTCGCTCTTTTCCTGATAACCTTCATTCCCCAGATGAGCCTGCTGTTCCTGTAATACCGGGAAGTGAGGCTGAAGTTTTTACATTCCTGGACGGAGCCATTTTCCTTCGTCCACAAGGGAGGTGAAAAAGACAAAAACTGGCCCAGCCTGCACAGGAAAAAGCTGTTCCGGCGATTTTGAAAAAGAACCGGGGAAAATCATGAAAAAGGAGGGGTATGTAATGAAGCAGGTCAGGTTGTTTTCTCTGTTTTTGGGAGTCGCTTTCGTTGCGTCGGTGATGTTCGGATTTGCAGGTCAGGTGGCGGCGCAGGAGTTCACGCTGCAGCTGGCGGGAGCCTATCCTTCCACCGGGGAAACCCCGAGGGCTCTGGCTACAGAAAAGATTAAGGAACTTATCGAGACGAAGTCCAACGGTAAGATCAAAGTGCAGATCTTCCTCGACAACCAGCTCGGCGGCGACCGGGAAATTCTCGAGGGATGCCAGCTGGGCGACATTGCCATGGTTTCCCAGACGACAGCTCCCCAGGTAGGATTTATTCCTGAACTCGCCATTTTTGACATCCCCATGCTGTACGAGAACCTGGACGTGGCGAGAAAAGCCCTTTCCGGTCCGTTCAGGGCAAAGCTCGAAGAGTGGTATGACAAAGCCGGTCTCAAGCTCCTCCTTTTCGAACCCATCTATTACCGCGAAACAACGACCAGCAGGCCCATTAATACCGTTGCCGATTTCGCCGGCCTCAAGATCCGCACCATGGAAAACGAATACCACATGGCCTTCTGGAAAGCTCTCGGGGCCAACCCGACTCCGCTGAGCTTCGCGGAACTGTATGTCGCCCTTCAGCAGGGAACAGTGGATGCCCAGGAAAACCCGTACGAAATCATCTGGTCCAGCAAATTTTACGAGGTCCAGAAATTTCTCATCAATACCCACCACATTGCGTTCATACTCAGCATCAACATCAATAAGGGCATCTACGAGGGCATGCCCGCTGAATACAAGGCTATAATCAACGAAAGCATGAAAGAAGCTGCAGATTATCTCTTCGACCTCGCAAAGGCAAAGAATGACGCCATGCTGACCTCCCTCAAGGGAACAGGCATGACCATCGTCGATCCTGATCCCGCTCTCCAGGCCGAACTCAAAAAAGCCGCGGCGGAAACGGAAAAGCTGATCCGCAAGAATGTCGGCGACGCAGTTGTAGAAGAACTTCTGAAGTCGGCCGAGGAGGCAAAGAAGTAGCGGTTCCTGCAATCGCACCGAAGAACAGCCCGGACTCGAAAGGGTCCGGGCTGTTCTTTTTTTTCGAAGCCGCAGGCCGCCCCGGAGAAGGCCGGAGAATCCTTCGGGGGGTAGGGGTCGATACGGAGATGCTTGCAGAAACGAGTGCTTTGACCGTGTTTCTGGGGTGTTTGCTTAGCAGCCGTTTTACTGAAACCACCCCTTTTGTTTTTCAGGAAGGATTGTCATCCCGAAGGCCGGGTTTATGGCCGATCGCGTCCCCGGAGGGGAGGGATCTCGGTTTTGAGAAATCCAGAACCAAGAGCAGATCCTCCCCCTCCGGGGATGCTAGGCGATCGCTCCGCTCAGGATGACAAACAAGGGCAAACCCAAGACCGGTGGTTTATGGCTTTGTCATTCCGTGCAAAGGAGGAATCTCGGGTTTGAGGGC
>NZ_SORI01000027.1 GCF_004366815.1 Aminivibrio pyruvatiphilus
GTATCCCTCCAATGTCGATTGTGAGCCTGCTAGCCCAATCGGCAGGATACGCCACTTATTTTTCAAAGTCCATACACCAGATATGAGTTTAACTCCAGATCGAAAGCGTAACTCATCTCCGCTTTCTTCTCTCCGGGGAAATCGTCGATCGTCAACGGCCTTCTGCTGCAAAGAAAAACCATTCATCTGATAACGTATGGAGGGTTCCCCTTATGGGCGAAGCCGGGCACTTGGGCAGCACTTTTGGAATTCGGGTTGAACAGAAGGATTTGTGACGGGATAGGAGGAAACGCTCACCGCTTGAGTTCAGTCGTTTTTTTTGGGCGGAGTCACACTATTTTCAGCGAAGGGTTCCCCGGAGTACGGGATTGCTATATTCCTGTTGCTCCGGTAATACAGGGCTCCCACAAGCACCAGGAGGATTCCGGAGACGATGAGGATGGACTCCACGGAGACAATATCGGCCATGGGGCCGAAGAACAGGATACCGAAGGGCATCGCTCCGGCGGAGACGATCTGGATTATGGAGAAAACCCGCCCCATCATGGCCGGTTGGGTAATCTCCTGTATAAAGACTGTCTGGGTGGTTGCGATGACCGGGAAGAAAAAGCCGGCAACCGCCATGATCGCCAGGAAGACCGGGAAGCTTCCGGCCATGCCGAGGCATCCGAACGCCGTGCCGAAGGCGGCGAGACACAGGGAGATGATTTTCGGTTTATCTTTGAAGTTCCCGTACAGCGACATGAATACGCCGCCTGCAAGGGATCCCACCGTCCAGACTATTTCGTTGGCGGTGAGTCTCCAGACTCCGCCCCCGAAACTTCTTCCGATCTGGAGGGGAGTGAGGATTCCCGCAGGCACGAAGAGGAAAAAGGAACAGGCATAACAGGCGATGATTCTTATCAGCAGAGGGTGGCGGAAAGCGTAGACGATGCCCTCCCTGAGATCGGCGAAGAAGGAATCATGGACGCTGGCCCGTTCGATTTTTTTCACCCTGATGAAAGCTGTGATCAGAATGGCAGCGGCGGCTGTGACAACATCGATCAAAAAGGCCCATGAAATATCCATGAAAGCGAGCACCGCTCCCCCGGCTGCGGGTGCAAGCAGCATGAAGATGGAATTGAGGGTTTGGTTTATGCCCTGTATTCTTGCGAGCCCCTCCCGTGGAACAAGCTGGGGAAAGATTGCGTTCACGGCGGGTGTCTGAATTCCCGCGCCGAGAGAGCGGACCGCCGATATCGCAAGAAGCATTTCCAGGCTCCTGAAACCTGCCCAGAAGGCGACGGCAAGCCCCAGGGTTGCCAGGGCAATAAAACCATCCGTCACCATGATCAGGAGCTTCCGGTTGTACCTGTCGGCCCAGACTCCGCCCCACAGGGAAATAATCACCTGGGGAAGCAGGGAGCAGACGGTGGCCAGGGTGATCCACACTCCCGACGAGGTCTCCAGCGTGATGTACCATATTATGGCGAAACCCACGACGGAGGATCCGAAGAGCGATACGTTCTGGCCTGCGAGAAAAAGAAGGACGTTCCTGGTGAACAGTCCGGGTTCTGCGGGGGGCGGCTTGGCAAACACGTTCTTTGTACGTTCCTTTCCGTAGTTCGGGTGGAATACCCTCTCTCCTGCTGACTGAAGCGCTCCGGTGTCCGCCGCTTCCTGTTTCTATTGACCCACGGTCACCGAATCCTGTCAAGCCCGTCCCGGATTTGTGCGGCGAGGGGCAGTTTTTCGGGCGGGGTGAGCCGCGGCGGCCCGGATTTACCTCCGCACCGGCCTGATATACTTAAAAAACCGGCCCGGGTTATGGTAAAAGTAGGTTATTCTTCCCGGGGTAGTGTCAAGTCGGTACCCGGCGCCCGCATAATCGAACGTCGCCATCGTTTTTTCGATCTTTTCCTCCACGCTCCGATTTTCCTGCTCATAATCGAACGGTCCATGTTCAAAAACAATATACTCTGCCTCGGGAACATCAATCAGAAGCATTTGCGGCGGCACTTCTCCCTGATAGTGGAGAGGAAGGCGCGCACCGTAACACTCCGTTCGCGGAATGCCCCAATCGCAGAGTCTGCCGTCCGGGTCATTGATGTACGCCATAATCTGGCCGCTGCCGCTGTCGGGCTCGCTGCCGCCCTCGTCGTCCAGTTTGCCCCTGATGCTGTCGAGAAAGCCGCAGATGGTTTCGCAGTCCTGTCCCGGAATACGGCTTTGTTTTTGCCAAAAATCCCAATAGCCGTTGCTCTCATAGTTTTTAATGTGCAGGAACTTATGCGCGGGAATGGTGACACAGTAGATTTTTACATCGTCCGTGGATTTCATCATGCCGATCTCTCCCAGTCCTAAAAAGTAGCGGTCGAAAGGGTTGATTTTTGTGCGAAGGACAACGGGCCTGGGGTTTTTCCGGTATTCGCCCGGAGCGACATCGTATGTTCCTTTGAACGCTCTGGTAAACGCTTCGTGCGAGGAGAAGCCGTAATCGAAAGCGATATCCAAAAGGCTTTTTTCGCTGTCCCGAACCTCTTTGAGCGCGAAGGCCAGTTTTCTCCGTCGCAGATACTCCCGAAACTGCATTCCCGATATCTCTTTGAATTTCCTCGTTGTGTGGAATTCGGAATACCCCAATCTGCATGAAAGACGGCGCAGCGTCAAGGCTTCGTCATTATGGTTTTTAATGCATTCATCGATTTCATCAACGATTATTTGAATTTGCCGCCGCCACTCGTGCATTCGCCCATTCACCCCGTTCCGGCCACCCTCTGCGTATTGTAAGGGGATGGGCAGCGCGCCGCTTGATTTTTCTTGCTGTCGTTTTTCTTTTTTCGTTCAGTATCTCCCCGTCAGGTCTGCGCGATGAACAGGGCCTCCTGCTCTTTTTTCGGAATAAACTGACGGAAGAAGTATATCACTCCCCCATCGTCTCGTCCGGGTGGAACCGCTGGCTGCCGCAGGGCATCCGGCACAGGCGGACAAGCAAAAAATGCGATCTGCTCAGGCGTCTGCCGGAAGCGGATCGAATCGGGCTTGCGCAGAAGGTACCGTTCATGGAAAATCTGCTGAGGGGGCACCGGCATGTCCGGCTGGAGGATATTGTCCTGCACCATGCCAAAAGGCAGGCAACCGGCAAACGCGGAGAACCGGAGAAGGTGACCCTGCAAAGCCGTGAGCTTTCCAGGAGCGGAGCTTGCTGCCCAGTGCGGGAGCAGCGTAGGAAAAAGTTTTATTGTGAGGAGGGATTCGGTGTGTTCCCGTCAAAAAAGGCCGTCTTTTTTCTGTGCGTCGACCCGTTCGATCACGTAGCAGGGGCAGTTTTCCAGGCGAGCAGGGATGCGTTTCCCCTGACGGAAACGGACATCTCCGTCGACGGAAATCGTGCGCTGTGTTCCGGGGACGGGTTCGGGAACCTCGTGTTCTTCGTCCCCACCCGCAAGGTCGTCAGCCACGACTATGTCCGGTACCTTCCGGAAATGCAGCGTTCTTTCTCCGACTGCGATATTGCGGGCATCGTCACGTGGCATGCGGGAGAGAACGCCCCGGACAAAATTTTCACCGCCCATACCACGGGCGATGTCGCCTCCGGCAACTTCGGTCCTGCCGCTCCCGGATATATGCGGAACATACTCCTCGCCATGGAGGGTTACAGGCGCGAAGAGGGGCTGGAAGAGTACAGAGTTACCACGGAGGCTACCCACTGGTCGGGAATGGTGTACGGCGGAGGGGCTCCGGAGATGATTCCCGAGTTCCCCGTTCCCATGATCGACATCGAGATCGGCAGTTCGCCGGAGAGCTGGAACGATGAACGGGCGGCGAAGGTGCTTGCGAAGTCGCTGGGCTCCGTCTTCACAAGCGACGGGAAAAGAGTGCGCAATCTGCTGTGCGCCGGAGGCGTGCACTTCGACCCCTCCTTTGCCGGCGCGGTCTTCCAGGAATGGGACGACTGCGCCTTCGGCGTCTCCCACATACTGGCGAACCAGTGGCTTGTGAGCGGCCGCTACGAGGAGCCGTCGGGAGAGGAACGGCTGGAGAACTGCGTACGGAGCATTGCCGGAGGTATCGAAGGCATCGTGTTTCATGACAATCTGAAAGGCGTCTATAAAGACCGTTTCCGTGCGCTGGGGGCGGAGTACGGCATTCCTGTCTTCAAACACCAGGCGCTTCGCCGTCCGGAGACGATCCCATGGGCAGATTGAGCAGCATATTTTGTTATGGCAAAACTGACGGCGAGAACCCGAAGAGCGAGACGTTCCGGGGGGAAGATCCTCTCCCTAAATCCGCAGCTTCTCCTGGCAGAGGGAGTGTCGCCGGGCATAAGGTGAATTCGCCCCGCCAGGGGCGAAGAGATCATCCCCTGGGGGACAGCGCCCGGGCCTGTGAAACCGACAAGGATGTCGGTTTCACAGGCAGGCAACCGGCGAACGCAGGGAGCCGAGTTGATCGCCCGGGCAGTTGTCAAGGACGACAATCTGCACCGGCGGCCCAAGCGAGCACTGGTGACGCTCCCCGCTGCCTGCGGATTTAGGCTCTCTCCGGCGGATTGACGAGCCCGGTGTCCGTAACCTCATAAAAAGCCCCCGAAATCGTTTTCGGGGGCTGAATGGAGGTCTGGTTCCGAGGCTACCAGCCCTTGACCGTTTCGAAGATGCTGTCGGGGATGTCCCCGGCGAAGAAGTCCTCAAAGGATTCTTCGATGATGTCCATAGCGCTGTCGGCCTGTTCCTTCGTGATTACCAGGGGAGGCTGGATTCTCAGGACGCTTCCGCTGAAGAAAGAGAGGAGGAGTCCCCTTTCCCAGGCACGGTAGCAAATCTTCGCAGCCGCTTCCCCGTGGCGTTCTTTCGTTTCGCGGTCCTTGACCAGGTCTACGCCGATGGAGAGGCCGATGCCCCTGACGTCGCCGATGATTTCATATTTTTTCTGCATTTCGAGGAAGCGGTTTTTGATGCGTGCCCCCACGTCCACCGCGTTCTGAAGGAGGTTTTCCTCCCGGATGACGGAGATGGTGGCCAGCGCCGCCGCACAGCAGACGGGGCTGCCTGCCGCAGTGAAAAGGTGAGCTGGAGCCTGCCATTTTTCCATCAGGTCTGCCCTCGCAACCACGGCTCCGAGGGGCAGCCCGGATGCTATGGCCTTTCCCATGACGATGGCGTCGGGGACCACGTCGAAGTTTTCTATGCCGAACCATTTGCCCGTGCGGCCGAATCCCTGCTGGACCTCTTCAGAGACGAGAAGGATTCCGTATTCGTCGCAGAGCTTCCGAAGGGACTGCATGTACTTCTTCGGCGGAACCACGAGACCCGAATCCCCCTGGATCGGCTCGATTACTATCGCCGCGGTTTCGTCCGGCGGGATGTTCGTGGAAAAGGCGGTCCGTATCTGTTCGATGGCGAAGTCTGCGACCTCGTCCCCGGTCATTCCGGGGAAAGGCGTCCGGTAGGGGTCGGGATAGGGAACATGGTAAATATCGGGAAGCAGCGGTCCGAGTCCCCTGTGCATGGGCAGGCTCACGGCGCTCATGGAAAGGGCTCCGTAGGTGCTGCCGTGGTAGGCCCTGAGATAGGCGAGGATCTTCGGGCGGCCTGTGGCGATCCGGGCCAGTTTTATGATCCCGTCGTTGGCGTCCGAACCAGCCAGGCCGTAATAGGCCCTTTTGCGGAACGTTCCCGGGGTGATGGAGAGAAGCTCTTTTGTCAGTTCGATAATCGGTTCATGGTACATGTAGACATGGGTATACAGGATGAGGTCCTCCGTCTGCTTCCGGATCGCCTCAACCACCTTCGGGTGACAGTGCCCCGTGTTCACCGCACCGGCACTTGCAAGAAAATCGATGTACGTGTTTCCGTCCACATCTTCAATGGTGGCGCCCCTTCCTCTTTTGACAACAAGAGGATAATAGGGCAGTTTTGCGGCAGGGGACGTAATGGCCCTGTCTTCCTCGACCAGGCGGAGGCAGCGGCTGATATCTCTTTTTCCGGTAAACATTTCGGGTTCATCTCCTTGCAGTTGATTTCAGGGGCGGCGCTTCGCACGGCCGGAAAAAAAGCGGGAGGCATGCCGGGCAAACCCGATGCCTCCCGCTTCTTTAAGGAGCCTTGATCAGCGGGCTATGCCGGATTCCTTGTAGATCCGGTCCATAAGATCCTTCCCGACGATCTCCTCCATCTTTGGCCATACGACCTTCCGGACATGAGCGGCCACAGCGTCAAGCTGCTCCTGGGTGAGCATAACGATCTCCCAGCCGTATTCCTTGACGAGTTTCTGACGGTACTCCTCGTCGGCCTCTTCCGCCCGGGCCCACTGGACATCCGACTCTTCCTGGGCCGCCTTCAGCATGACGTCCTGGTCTTCCTTGGAAATCTTGTTCCAGAGGTCCATGTTGATGGCAAACCACCAGGATTCGAAGAAATCGTTGTACTGAATCCAGACCTTGTTCACGTCCTTGAACTGCCATGCCTGGAAGGGAGGCCCCCCCATCTGGCCGTCGGCGATTCCGGTCTGAATTGCGCTGTAGGCTTCAGCATAGGGAATGGGGGTGGCGATGTAGCCGAGAGCCTCGTAGGTCCACTCGCACGGCTTGATGGGCATGACTCGGACCTTCAGGCCATGGCTCGCTCCCGGTTCGGCGAACTTCTCGGGAACCTTGTTGAGGGAGACTCCCGACATGCCGATGGGAATCACTGCGAGGGCCTTGATGTTGTGCTTTGCCCACAGGTCCTGGATGATCTTGTAGGCCCAGCCGTCAGGGCCGTAGACCTTCTGGGCCTCCTTGGCATTCGTTACGATGTAGGGGAAGTAATAGGCGAGGTTCAGCTGGGGGTCGAAATTGGCGTTGGCCTGGGCCATGCTCATTTCAATGGTTCCCCTCTGGACCATTTCGAATATCTCGGTCCAGTCTCCCAGAACTCCTCCCGAGAAGACGTCGATCTGGATCCTTCCGTTGGTTCCTTCAAAGACCTTCTTCGCGAATTCTTTCGCCCTCAGGTCGTAGTCGCTGTCAACGGGGTGAACCTGCGCAAGCCGCATTTTGAACTGGGGCTCCGCAGCTGAAGAAATACCGAAGAAGGCGACGAGGAACGAAAGAGCAACAAGACAAACCAGGAGTTTTTTTGTTGTGCTGGTAAACTTCATGCTTTCCCTCCTTTTCTAGATCCGTAAAAGTTTCTTCCGATTGTGGTCCGACAGGATCTGAACGCTGTTCGAGACGTTTTTTCTTCCTATCCCCCCCTTTGTCTTTCCGGATGAAGGTCCGGCTACTTGATTCCCATGATCAGCCTGGGAAGGAAAAGCGAAAGGTCAGGCACATAGGTAGTCAGTGCAATGACAGGAAGGAACCCGAAAATCATGTATACAAGAGCCGGTTTCAGGTACTCGTCTATCTGGACGTTGCCGACCCTGCCTCCGAGATAGAGAATGGGCGCCGTGGGAGGCGTCACGTTGCCGAGGCCCAGGTTCGTCCCGAGAATGGCCGCGAAATGAATGGGGTGCACGCCTATCCTCAGCATGAGGGGCATGAGAAGCGGCGCGGCGAGCATGGTTCCGCTCAGGTCGTCCATGAGCATGCCGATGATGATCAGGAAGATGTTCACCATGAAGAGGATGACGTACTTGTTGTCCGACGTTCCCAGCAGGAAGTTGGCAATTTTCATGGGGACCTGCTGCATGGTGTACAGGCGGCCGAGGATGGTGACGAAGAACAGCATGAGCACGATGACGCCGCTCGTCGTGGCCGCAGACTTCAGAGAGCGGAAGAACACGGTCATGGTCAGTTCCTTGTGGACGAAAAAGCCGATGACAATAGCGTAGAACACGGCGACGGCGGCGGCTTCCGTCGGCGTTGTGACTCCGCCGTAGATGCCTCCGAGGATGATCACCGGCATGAGAAGGCTCCAGAAGCCTTTCTTCCCGGCCTTCCATACAAGCCTGTTTCTCTCCTTCGGCGGAAGAGGATCGTCCACCTTGATGGCGGGGAATCTGCCCACCATGAAGTAGTTGATGATGCAGAAAATAGTGGTGGTGATAATTCCGGGAACCACCGTGGAGAGGAAGCACGCCGCGACGGACTGCTGGGTCACCCACCCGTAGAGGATCATGGGGACGCTCGGCGGAATGAGCTGTCCCAGGACCGATGCGCAGCTGAGCATCCCCGTGGAGTAGCCTCTCGGGTAACCCAGCTTTTCAAGGCGCGGGATCATGATGCCGCCGATGCATGCCACCGCCGAGGATGCGGTGCCGGAGATTGCGCCGAATATGGCACAGGCGACGATGCTGGCCGCCCCCATTCCTCCCCTGAGACGTCCCAGCATGGAGTTGGCGAAGTTCGTCAGCCGTTCGGCGATGCCCGCGGAGCTCATGAGGGCTCCCGCAATGATGAAGAACGGGATGGAGAGGATGGTCAGGGAGTTCAGCCCCCGGAAGCCGATGGTCATGAGGAAGGAGAAGTCGGGGAAATAAATGACCCCCATGTATATGGCCGCCAGCATGAAGCAGAACGGAACCGGTATCCCGATGACGATGCTGGATATCAAAATCAGAAGGTCGATAGCTATATGATCCATGATGTTCCTCCTTCGCCGCCGTTATTCATCGTATGGTGCCTTGGGCAGTGCAAGGCCTGGTTTCCCTGCCGCCTGGCGGATATTGTCGAGCAGTTCGATGAAGAAATAGAACGCCATGAGCGCTGCGGAAGCAAGAAGGCTCATCTGGGAGTACACCATGGGGATCATCAGGGCCGGAGACCGTTCCCACGACTTGATGGACCATGAGATGTAGTTCCAGCACCAGTGTGTCATCACGCACGCAAGGATGAATGTGATGAGGGTGACGAATGTCTGGATCTTCCGGTATGTCCTCTCGTTTTTCATCACGGAGTGGATGAGGTCCGCCCTGATGTGGTTCCGCTCCCTTGCGCCGGAGGCGGATCCCATCATGTACATCCAGAAGCCGGTCATGGTTGCGAGTTCTTCCACGCCCATGAGGGGCATCTTGAAGATGTAGCGGAGGGCGACCTGTGTCAGCACGAGGGTGACCAGGATAATTGTGCTGGTGATCATTATGAAATTTTCTATTTTTCTAAGAAAAATCCAGAGCATGTCAAACATTTTTTTCATTCCATCAGCTCCTCGCATTCCCCTGCAGATCTAAAGAGAGTTCAGCACGCCGCTCACGAAATCCGTGCCGCGGCTCACTTCGTCGGCCAGAAACTGCAGGTCGGTCTTTGAAAGGTCGGAGGGACGGAGCCCCCTGTTCTTGAGCGCGTTTCTGATAAGGGAGGCTCTCAGCGGATCGAGGTCCACCTCGCGGGCGCAGATCCTGTCCGGATGAGACGGGAAAATGATGGTTTCCCCCGCTTTTTCGGAAGCCGGATCCCCGGTTTCAATGCGGATCCCGTTTTCCTTCGCGAAGGCGAGCTGGGCGTAATGGTGTTTTCCGGCCCCGGTATACTCCGTTTCCTGGACGACGATGAACTGGTCCTCGTCGAATTCTCTCGCGAGAGCAAAAGCGGCCGTCAGGGCAGTATTCCCTGCGGGGCCCCGCTCAAGCCCTTCCAGCACGGCCAGGGCTTCGGTGATATAGAAGACTTCACCCTGGTTGACGGTGACATACCGTTCAAGATAGCGCAGGGGCCGGGCCGCGTTGCGGGGAACGTCAGACCGGTCGGGCCAGGTGGCGAAAGGAACCCCGAAACCCGTGTGTCCCGTGGTGAAGGATTTCAGGTTGAAATCCCTGTCGCTGGCCATGTGAAGTCCTTCCAGGTTGACGCTGGCGCCGATGATCTTCACATTCTCCGCCCCGGCCTTCCGGAGCCCCCTGGCTGTCCCGGTGACGTTGCCCCCTCCGGCGTGGGTAATGACGACCGCGGCGGGGAGCCCCCCATGAAGCTTCCTGCACTGCTCGGCGATTTCCCAGCCGATGGTCTCGATGCCGGCGATGCTCAGAGGCGTATACAGAGATGCATTGAAAAAACCGGTTTCTTCAAGTACCCGCAGCAGGTAATAAAAGAGCTCGGGGCCGACGCTCGTCTGGATAACCTCGGCGCCCAGGGCTTCACACTTTCTCGTCTTTTCGACGATCTCCGGCTGGCCTCTCCCGAGGCTGTCGAAGACCTCCTGGACGATGATGGTCTTCAGGTTGCGGATATTCGCCTGGGACACAAGGGCGGCGCCGTAGTTTCCGCTCGTGGCCGCTGCCACGCCCGGAAACCCCTTCGCCTGGGCGAAATGGCACGAAACGGAGGCTCTCCTGTCCTTGAAGCTCCCGGAAGGATTTGCCGCCTCGTCCTTGATCATGATGCGGGCGCCCTTTCCCTTCGGAGAAAGAGCCCGTGCAGTACGTGTAAGGTTGTGGAGCTCAATGAGGGGGGTATCGCCTACGTGGGCTTCCCTCTGGATCTTTCGTATTTCGTCCAGGGTATAGCCATACTGGTTCATCATTCCCTCATAGTCGAAGGAAAGTTTTCCCTGCTCGAACTGGGCGAAATCCATGAGAAGGGATTTCTTCATTATTTCGATTTTGCGGGCCATGACGCTTTCATAGGTGTTATTCATCCGATTTCCTCCATAATGACCGCAAAGCATCGCCAAGACCGATAAACTCCGGAATCTGGGGACCAAACGAATGGGTGAAGGGGGGATTTTCCGCCACCAGCGTTCCCTTCAGCACCCGGCCGCAGGTTGAAACCACCGTTGCCGGCTCTCCTACGGGGGCGTCTTCCTGAAGGATGCCTTTTGCCTTTACCCGGAGGGGAACCCTGCGGGTCTCCGGCGGAAGATGCTCCGGCCTTTCCCCGGGTTCCAGAAGGATCCATTCAATCTGAACCCAGCTTCCTTTTCTGATAATGTCCATGATGCCGGTCTCCTTTCTGTGATTCTCGTCAGGGGGTGCAAAAACTGAGGTTTCCAGGAGGTGTGTGCGGAAAGCCGGGCTCCTTCCTTTTCGGGTCATGGGGGTTCTGGAGCTTTTTCTCTGCCGGCACCGGAGTCCTTTTGATAAGATACACCAGATCCGCTTATTTTTCAATTCAGACACCCTAAAATGTTTCATTTGTTTCAGCAATGGAAATAATACCGTCTTTTTAATAAAAGACCATAATATTCACATAAAACATGCCCCCGGGAAGTCCCGGGGGCATGTTTGTCTTACTTCTTTTCCTTCAGGCGGCTGAGCATATCCTCCGTCATCCGGTCAAGGTCATATTCCGGGGCGAACCCCCACTCTTCCCTGGCCGCGGTGCAGTCCAGCGAGTCGGGCCAGGATTCGGCGATGCCCTGCCGGAGAGGGTCCACGTCATAATCCATGGTGAATCCGGGCATCATTTTGCGGATGGACGCGGCGATCTGCTCAGGCTCGAAGCTCATGGCGGAGATGTTGAAGGCGTTCCGGTGAACGAGCTTCGACGGGTCGGCCTCCATAAGCTTCACCACCGCCGCGAGGGCGTCGGGCATGTACATCATGTCCATGTAGGTCCCCTTCGCGATGAAGCTGGTGTAGCTTCCTTTGCTGACGGCGTCGTAGTAGATGTGCACCGCGTAGTCCGTGGTACCGCCGCCGGGAAGGGCTTCGTAGCTGATCAGGCCGGGGAAGCGGAGCCCCCGGGTGTCCATGCCGAATTTTTTATGGTAGTAGTCGCAGAGCAGCTCCATGGTCACCTTGGCCACGCCGTAGATAGTGGTCGGGCGCTGGAGAGTGTCCTGGGGCGTGTTCTTCGCCGGCGTCGAGGGGCCGAAGGCCGCGATGGAGCTGGGGAAGAAGAAGGCTGCTCCGTGTTCCCGGGCCGCTTCCAGGGCGGTGCAGGAGCCGCAGACATTGATGTCCCACGACGAAAGGGGGTCGCCCTCGCCCTTTGCGGAGAGGACCCCGGCGAGATGGATCACCGTGTCGGCCCGGAATGTACGCAGGAGGTCCGAAAAAGCCTTTCCGTCCCGCACGTCGAGCAATTCGAAGGGGCCGCCCTCCGAGACGGGGCCGGGGATGTTTCTCCGGGCGGTGCCGAGCACATTTTCCGCACCGTAGATTTCCCTCAGGAAGGGAGTCAGCTCGACGCCGATCTGACCCCCAGCCCCTGTGACGACGATTCTCTTCATGATATGACCCCCATTTCCCTGCCCACAGCGGCGAACTGCTCCACGGCGAACCGGAGGTCGTCTTCGGAATGGGCCGCCGAGACCATGGCCCGGATGCGGGCGGTTCCCCTGGGAACCGTGGGGAAGACTATGGCGGTGGCAAAAACTCCCCGCTCGAAGAGCTTCGCGCTGAAGGCCTTGGCGTCGGATGCCTCGCCGATGATCACCGGGGTGATGGGTGTCTCGCTGTGCGCCGTGTCGAAGCCCAGGGCCCCGAGTTCCTTCTTCAGGAAGTCCCCGTTGCTCCACAGCTTTTTCACCAGGGTCTCGCTCTCCTGGAGGATTTCCACGGAGGCGAGGTTCGCGGCCACGTCGGGAATGGTGAGGGCGCTGCTGAAGAGGTTCGGACGGGCCTTCTGGCGAAGGTAGTCCACAAGTACGGCGCTCCCGGCGGCCATGCCGCCCATGACGCCGAAGGCCTTGGACATGGTGCCGATCTCCACGTCAACCCGGCCGTGGAGGCTGAAATGGTCCACAATGCCCCGGCCGCCCCTGCCGAGGACGCCTTCGCCGTGGGCGTCATCCACCGCCACGATCACGCCGTGCTTTTCGCACAGCTCCACGATCTCGGGCAGCTTCGCCACGTCGCCGTCCATGGAGAAGACGCCGTCGGTGATGAGGAGCTTCTTTCCCTTTCCGTCGCTGTTCTCCTCGAGCTTTTTCTTCAGGTCGGCCATGTCGGAGTGCTCGTACCGGATCACCTTCGCCTTCGACAGCCTGCAGGCGTCGATGATGGAGGCATGGTTCAGGGAATCGCTGAAGATCAGGTCGTCAGCGCCTCCGGCCAGGGTGGGGATCACCGTGAGGTTGGCGCAGAAGCCGGACTGCACCACGATGGCGGCCTCCGCTCCCTTGAAGGCGGCGAGCTTCTTCTCCAGCTCGATGTGGGGCGACATGGTGCCCGCGATGGTCCTCACCGCGCCGGGGCCCACGCCGTACCTGTCGGCGTATTCCTTCACCTTGGCCACCAGCCTTGGATCGTTGCAGAGACCGAGGTAGTTATTGGAGCAGAGGTTCAGGTATTTCTTTCCGTCGATATGAACCCACGCCCCCTGGGGGCTTTCGAGCGTCCGGATGGTGCCGTAGAGCCCCGCCTGCTTCATGGCATCAAGCTCTTCCGAGAGGAACTTCATGGGAACGGCCATGGAAACCACTCCTTTTCGTTTTTTGGGAATCACCGCCCCAAGTATGGTGATGAGCGGATGTTCCTGTCAATGGAGTATAATTTCCCTGTTTTTCATATATTTTAGGGTGAGATAATATATTGTTTTCCTCGAAAAACGGGAAACAGGAGCCTGTTTTGAGGCTCCTGTTTTATTTTTAAAAACAGAAAAAAGTATTTTTTACCAGGGACCTACCATTTGCGGACCGAGCAGTACGGTTGGCAGCCAGCAGGACAGAGCAGGAATATATGTTGTAAGGAGCAGAATGGGTATTCCCACAAAAATCAGGAACTTCATCATTATAGGTACCAGTTCTGCATATGAACAGCCTGAAAGCCTTGAACCTACGAAGATTGACATGGCGAACGGCGGTGTGACGACGCCAAGTCCCACGTTCACGATTATTATGGCCCCGAGATGAACAAGGTTCATTTCAAGCTGCTGCATCAGCGGAAGGATCAGGGGAACACCGAGGATGAGTATGGGAGTTCCGTCAAGAAACATGCCGAGAATGAGGAAGAACACGTTCATGGCAAGAAGAATCATAACCTTGCTGCTGAACATTCCCATCATGAAGTTCGCAACCTGCTGTGCGGCGCCTACCCGGATCAGGTAACGCGCAAGGACTGTTCCTCCGCCGATGAGCATGGTGATGACCCCTATCGACAGAATGGAAGAAAACGTAGCAGACCAGAATTTCTTCACAGTGAGCTCCCTGTACACGAAGAATCCGATAAACAAACAGTATACGACCGCAATTGCACCTGCCTCGTTCGGTGTGCACAAACCTCCATATATACCAATGAGGATTATGGCGGGGCATCCGAGAGCAGGAAGAGCAACCCACGTGGAGGCCAAAATCTCCTTTATCCTTGCCGCCGGGGATTGCGGTGTGTCGTCTATTTTTTCCGTTATTAGAGCAGGATTCATATATTTCGGGCAGATGAAGTAGTTAAGGATCGCATATCCTAATGCAAGCAGCAATCCGGGGATAACCGTCGAAAGGAACAGGGCCGTAACCGACTGCTGCGCGAGAAGACAGTAGATCAGCGCGGGAACGCTTGGAGGGATGAGGTAGCCGAGGAAGCTCGAGGAACAGAGAAGAGCCGTTGTATATTTCGGTTCGTATCCGTACTTTTTCAGACGGGGAACGAGCAGCGGAATAAGAGCTGAAATGCAGGGTACGGAAGATCCTGTCAATGCGCCGAGAAAGACACTTGATACTATTCCGACGACCTCCATTCCTCCCCGTATGCGCCCCACCAGGGCGTAGGAGAAGCGGACGATCCGGTCTGCGAGCCCTGCATCTGAAATGAGACTGCCGGCGTATACAAAAAATGCGATTGCCATGACAGTGGCGCTGTTGAGTGCGTGATAGAAGGTACCGGAAATAAAGGTGTAGTTCATACCGTCCGTTACCAGCCCTATTATGGGAGCTCCGAAAAAGAGCCAGGCAATGGGAATTCCGAAAAACATGCCCCCGATAAAAACCGAAATAGCCGTTGCCAGCCCGATGCTCATTCTTCCCCACCTCCGCCGAAAAGCCTGTAAAGATCGATCATGTGAAGAACCGTGTTATGAATAATGTGAAAAACGCACAGGACGAACATGATAAAAATGGCTTCCACGAGCCAGCTTGTGTTGAACCATGGAACCAGGGTTCCCCATTCGTCGAATTTGAGCGCCCGCAGGAAATAGGCATAGAAAATGGGAATGATAAGCCATATTATTCCGAGGCTTGCAAAATTGATGAGAATTTTGCTCATTTTAGAAGCCTTTTTTCCCCGGAATATCCGTTCAATGAAAACATCGACTGCCGTATGAGCATCCTCTCGTGTTGTTATCGCAATGGAAATAATTGCGGCGAATACGAAGACGTAGAGGACAAGATCTGAAATCCACATGATTTCAAAGTGCAGCCAATACCTGTTCACGATCTGAATAACGGTAAACGTTGTGGCAAAAATGATGCCGAAAGCGCACAGCAGGTTTTCAAGAAACGTAATCAGCGCAACAAAGGAAAAATACAGTTTTTTCATGCGTATTGCTCCTCTTCTTTCTAAAAGTTTCTTTGTTTAATGAAAGATTGGCCGCGCCGCATAGTCTGGACACGGCCAATCCTGTGTCAAAAGGCCTGGAAGCCTGTTGCTGCTGTTAAGGTTCTTCTACTTTTTTTTAGCCGCAGCCTGTACCCTGACCGCATCAAGTTCGGCCCGTATTTTCTCGCCCATTTTCTGGCCGGGCCAATGCTTATCAAGCCACGGATCGCAAAGCTCCTCCCATATTGCGGCCATATTGGCTTTTTCGCGCCAGACCGCTCTCTCCTCTTCGGTCAGCGTGGTAATGGTGAGATTCGGATAGTCGGCCTTGAGCTTATTGATATAATTCTGCTCCTCCGCCTCGTACAGGTCGTTCAGGTACTGCTCGGCTTCGGCTCCGGCTTTGTAGATCGCTTCCTGGTACTTCGGATCGAGACTGTCCCACAGCTCTTTGTTGATGACCACGTTGTTGGCATCCCAGTTCAGCAGACCGTGAGTATAGTGTTTCAGGACCTCGGCATGGCGCTCCTCAACGAGAGAAGGCCACATGGACCAGCAGCCGTCTACAACACCACGGGCAAGAGCGTTGTAAACTTCTGCCCAGGGAATTGTTTCCATGGTCATGCCTGTTCCGGAACCCATGTTCCCGAGGCAGCGGACGGAAGCGAGGGAAGATGAAACCCTCATTTTAAGGTTTTTGAGGTCATCAGGATGCTTCAGGGGGCGCTGGTTGTTTCCGAGCCCGTATGCGCCCTGTCCGCAGCTGAAAAGCATCTGGACTCCGACCTCGTTCCATGCGACCTGCATTACCTTGAACAGAATGCCGTCGGGATAGGCATAGGCAATTCTTGCCTCATCGAAGGTACTGACCGTCCAGGGCATCCAGTTCATCATGCCGCCGGGAACCAGATTGACATAGGGAGAGAGCGTGGCTATTTCAATGCTTCCGTCGCGCACTCCGTGGAGAGATTCGTCATGGGTTCCGAGCAGCCCGTTTGAATGAAAGGTGATCTCGATATCCCCATTCGTGTATTCTTTGACTTTTTCGCAGAAGAGCTGGTAGCCCTTGTCCGCAACCGGGCGAGTCCAGGGCTGGGCAAAGGACCATTTATACTTGGGCCCAGCCGAGGCAACTCCGGCAACAACGCAGATCACCAACAAAGCCAATATGACGCGCTTAAAAAGATTATGCATTCTCTCCGCCTCCTTGATTTTTTCTTTCGGCTCAAACGCCGGGAAACCTGAACCGCCCGCACGGGAAAATTCCATATGGATTCCATCGCCGGGCGTCCTTCCGGGAGAACTCTTCCAGGCCTTCTGCGACAACTCTCATAAGACTTCAGTGCCCTTTTCGTATGACCTTTCCTGCAGCGTTGCCGGAAAATGACTCTCCGTCGAGTGTTTTTACCCCTTTGACGAATACATAATCCATTCCCGAGGCTAACAGCGTGGGATTCTCATATGTGGCGTTGTCCCGGACTTTTTCCGGATCGAAGACAAGAATATCGGCATCCATGCCCTCACGGATCAGACCTTTCCGCTGCAGACCAAAACGGGCCGCAGGCATTCCGGACATCTTATGGACCGCGCTTTCAAGGGTGAGGGTTTTTTCCTCCCTGACGTACTTGGCAAGAATTCTCGAATGGGTTCCAAAACTTCTGGGGTGGGCTTTTGCTCCTTCGGCAGGGGGGATCGAGTCTGCTCCAACCATTGTGGCAGGATGGCCGAGGACAGTCTTGATATCCTTGTCGCCAATTGCGGCATAACATGCAAGGTCGCTGCCTTTATTCGACTCGATGATCCTGAAAGCGGCCTCCACGGGGTCAACATTCATGGCTTCAGAAATTTCCTGGAGGTTCTTCCCCTCCCACTGGGGGGTGTTCGGGCAGTAAACCACCAGAGCTCCTGCCGCTCCGCCTCCATGACGGAGCATGCTTTCCCATTTGCAGGGTTTTGACGTATCGAGGGAAACTTTTATTTCTTCAGCAATTTTTGTCCTCGTCCCGGGATCAGCAAGACGCTCGCAAATTGCGTGTACTCCACCCGCCTGTGCCCAAGGGGGAAGGCAGGCCCGGACGCTTGTGCTGCAGTTATCGTAGGGGTACTGGTCGATGGTGACGTCAATTCCTTCCGCCCTGGCCTCATCAACCATTTGAAGAGATTGTGTTACGAGTCCCCAGTTGTCTTTCCCGAGGGCCTTGTGGTGGGAAATCTGCACCGGGATACCGGCGCGCCGCCCAAGCTCGATGGTTTCAGCCACAGCTTCGAGGAGTCCTCCGGATTCGCCCCGCATGTGTGTGAGGTATAGCCCTCCGGTTTCAGCGAGTACTTCCGCGAGGCTCCACAGTTCCTCTTTTGGAGCATACACCCCGGGAGGGTAGATGAGGCCGCTGGTAAGACCAAAACTGCCTGCCTCCATGGCTTCCCTCATATGGGCCTTCATCTGCTCCATTTCCTCAGGAGTGGCCCTCCGGTCTTCAAAGCCCATAACGGCCGCTCTCAGGGTTCCATGTCCGAGGCAGGTCGCCATGTTGACGGCAAGGGGAAGTTTTTCGGCTTCTTTCAGCCATTCGTCGAAAGTCTTCCAGTTCCATGAGATTTTTGTCCCAGCCATGACGAACCCGAGATAAGATTCGAGAAGTTCCGCATATTTTTCGTTAACAGGAGCTGCACTCTGACCGCATTGCCCAACCATCTGGGTGGTTACTCCCTGGCGCAGCTTCGAGAGCATGACCGGGTCTCTGAAAACGATAAAATCAGAATGGGTATGGACATCAATAAAACCCGGGCACAAAACTCTGTCGCAAACATCGATAACCCGGTTCGCGATTTCTTTTGAAAGTTTTCCGACCATAGCAATTCGTCCGTTGCTGACTCCAACATCCCCGCGGTACCATGGAGCACCTGAACCATCGATGATTTTAGCTCCCCGGAACAAGATATCAAGCAAAACATGCACCTCTCTTCCTATTTCGGTGTCTGCCCGGCTCAATGGACGGAGGCTGTACTCCTTCCTCTCCAGGCCGGAATTAACGCCGGTTGCCCCCTGGACTTCCCCAAATCGTCTCAGGAAAGGACACTCCTGCAGCGGAAAAACGGATCAAACCGCACATCCGCCGGAAGCCCCCCTCGAAAGACTCACCGCACAAACCACCTCCTGATACAGTTTTTTGGGAAGAAAATATAAAAGAAGCAAGGTCGGCCCTCTGGCAGCACTCCTGTTAAAACGCACGCAATGAGTTGATGAATGTTAAAAACAAAAAACATGATGCAGGCGTTTCCTTCGATTCGATATAATAGCATATTGAGGATCGAGAAATCACATAATTAAAAATTTTGTCTCTGAAAAAAAGAAGGAGTTTCCTCTTTGCGGGTATCTTGGAATTCGCAGGAAGTCGGCTGAATCTCAATGATTCCTTTGCTTCCCGTCTGGAAACCGAAAAAAGGAGGGGTGATTCTCTCCAGACTTGAAGCGCCATGATATCAGGCCATCATTTCACCATTGCAGTCAGTATGGTGAAATGCGCAAAAACTGTCAACGGAGTATAATTTTCCAGGATTTCTTATATTTATTATGGAAGAAAATATATTTTCAAAAGCAGGGAGGCTGTCCCATGAACGAAGAAATGACCCTCGAAGCCCTGGCGGAGCGCATGAGCGGCGACAGTTCGGCGCCCTACTATATCGCAGGGGTGCTCCGGGAGGCCATCTACCGTGGGATTCTTCCAGAGGGGAAGCCCCTTCACCAGGCCCAGCTCGCCCTTCGGCTCGGTGTCAGCCCCATTCCCCTCCGGGAGGCCCTGCGCCTGCTCGAGACCGAGGGGCTGGTGACCTTCCAGGGATACCGGGGTGCCGTGGTCACCGCCCTCTCGGTGGAAGAGGCCCGGGAACTCTACGAAATGGTCTCTGCCCTGGAGACGAACCTCCTGAAGATCGCCTTTCCCCGCATCACCAGGCGCATCGTGGACGACGCGGCGAAGATCCTTGACCTCATGGACGGGGAGCAGGACTGCATCCGCTGGCGAGACCTCAACCAGATGTTCCACAACCTGCTCTTCGAGTCCGCCGACCGCCCCCTCACCCTGGACATGCTCGCCAGGCTGCGCCAGAAGACCGACCGGAACATTCGCATCCATCTCGCCTCCATGCGGGAGGAGTCCCAGCGGCAGCACCGGGCCGTCCTCGCCGCTGTGGTCGCGGGGAACCTGCCGGGAGCCCTGGAAGCCCTCGCCGATCACCTCGCCTATACTTCCAATGACCTTCAGTCCTGCATGAGGCTCGAGCAGGGAAAGAAAAGAAGATAACGGCACCGGAAGCGGAGCCTTGCCCCCTGCCATGAAACGTGCGGCCGCTTCTTTCCCGGAGGAGATCCGGCAGTCCTTTCAGTGAGAAGCGCTCCTCTTCTTCCGCTCCGGGTAGCTCCGTTACCCCCGGGATCGTGTAAAATAGAGCGTATTCGTTTTTGAGGTCAGAATTGTCCGACCCTTTCGGCCCCCTTCTCTAAAGGACCGGGGCTTTGAAGTGTGGGATTCATCCCCGGAGGTACCCGTGATGTCTTTTCTCTACAATGTGCTTGGAATTCTTGCCCTGATTCTTGTCAGCGCCTTTTTTGCCGTGTCGGAGATTTCCCTCGCCGCTTCCAGGAAAATCAAGCTCAAGCTCCTGCTGAAGAAAGGAGACCACCGGGCACAGAGAGTCCTCGACCTGCAGGAAAACCCCGGACATTATTTCACGGTCATCCAGATCGGACTGAACGCGGTGGCCATCCTCGGCGGCGTCATGGGCGAGTCGGCCCTCTCCCCCTACATTTTCTCCTGGCTGCAGCTCTTCTATGACGGCCCCGCGCTCCAGACGGTCTCCTTCGCCATCTCCTTCTCCCTCGTAACGGGGGCTTTCGTCCTTTTTGCGGACCTTATCCCGAAAAGAACAGGAATGACCGAGCCCGAACGGATCGCCCTCGCCGTGGCCGCCCCCATGACCGTCTGCATGAAGCTCTTCGCCCCGCTGGTCTGGTTCTTCAACGGCCTGGCAGACGCGATATTCAGGCTCTTCCGCATTTCCGTGGTCAGGCGGGACGACATCACGTCGGACGACGTCATGGCCATGGCCGACGCGGGAGCCCAGGCGGGGGTGTTCCTGAACAAGGAGCAGCACCTCATCGCCAACGTCTTCGAGCTGGACACGAGAGGGGTTGCCTCGGCCATGTCGTCGAGGAACGACATCGTTTTCCTCACCCTGGGCGAGTCCGAAGAGAGCCTCTACGCAAAGATAACGGAGAGGCCCCACGGAAAGTATCCCGTCTGCGAGCGGGATTCCATCGACACGGTCATGGGGTACGTGGACTCCAAGGATCTCCTCCCCAGGATCGCGAAGGGGAGCAAGATCTCCCTGCGGACCGACCCCATCGTCCGCAAGATCCTCATCCTGCCCGATACGCTGACTCTTTTCGAGGCCCTCGAGCGGTTCCGCGACGCCAGGGAAGACATGGCCGTCATCGTGAACGAATATGCCCTGGTCGTGGGGCTGCTGACGCTTCAGGACGTCATGAGCACCGTCATGGGCGAGCTCATCAGTCCCTTCCAGGAAGAGCTCATCGTGCAGCGGGACGAGAATTCCTGGCTGGTGGACGGCACCACCCCCATAGAGGACGTGATGCAGGCCCTGGATATCGACGAGTTCGAGGGGTGGGAGAATTATGAGACCATCGCCGGATTCATCATGTACATGCTCAGGAGGGTTCCCAAGCGGACCGACAAGGTAGAGTACGGCGACCATGCCTTTGAAGTTGTGGATATCGACAACTACCGGATCGACCAGGTGCTGGTCACCCGCATCGGCGGGGAAGGCAGGACCGCGTAATTCCGCAGGCTTACAGTTCGGAAGAAAATGACATCCCCGGGGGCACAGTGCCTCCGGGGATGTTTTTTCGTTCGGTGTCCGATCTCATGCCTCCCGATGGAGGAAGATGATCTCCGCCCCGGGAGGAAGAAGGCTGTCCTTGGGCGGGTTCAGCATGACCGTCGGGGCGAGGCGTCTCAGCCCTCCCGGGTCGGTTTTCCTCCCGTCTTCGCTCCCGGGCGGGGGAACCACCCAGCCGATGGGAATGGAGCCGTTCCGGGGCATGCTGAGAAGATCCCCGAAGGAAAGGGGCGCTCCTTCCGGGTTTCCGGAAAGGGCGGCTTCCGCTGGACAGCAGACGATGTCGATGTCGCCGAACTGGATGAGGGAACGGAAGACAGGCTCGAATTCCGGCTGAAGGGCGAAGGTGGTCAGCAGCCTCCCGATGGTCAGGGGACCGATCACGTTGGAACAGTTGCGGATATTCCGCACCACCACTTCCGAATCCACGGTCAGGGTCTCCACGATCAGGCGGATGTCTTCCCGCTTCTCCTGCCCGATCAGCCTGCTGAGCATCAGGAGCTTCGACACCGTTTCCGCGTCGATCCGGTCCGCCGTGGCCGCGTTCAGCAAATGTCCGTCCGCCAGGAGAATGATCCTGTCCGTTCCGCCGATATCGATTGCCCGGCGGACTTCCTCCTCGGACCGGAAGCGGCATTCCCGGAAAAGCACGCCCTCGGGAAGGGGCGTCCTGGAATATTCAGCGTACCATGCCGCGAACTCCTCTTCCGTCTGGTTGTCGGCGATGGTGATCTTCATGGCGAGCCGGCCCAGTCCTTCGATGATGAAGGGAAGCTTCGGGTTCACCCCCACGATGACCAGGGTCCCCGAAGGAAGGCCGCCCATGGGGCAGAACAGGGAAGGCCCCTTCCCATCCTGCCGTCCCCCCGGCGCCGAAGGATCGAAAAGGGCGGCGTCCCAGCCGTTTTCGCTCAGGACGACTATCCCGGCATCTTCCGGAAGAGGTTCATCGGGGAAGGGAACCATTCGCAGCTCACCGTTCCCGTCCCGGTACCCCACCGGGACGGACTTCGGGAAGGCCCCGGCGATGTCCCTCCAGATCATCCCCCGGCCGATGGACGGGCTGACGTAATGAAACTCGTTCCCCTCCGCCGTCAGAAGTTCGTTGAAAATGTCCTCCGCGTAGGGGTTGAGGCACATGGACGAGATCAGCCTGCCGGTGAAAAAGAGGGGATTGAAGAAGATTCTCCTGTTCTCCGAACCGAAGGGGCGGAGGAAATCGGTCACGTGAAGGCTGTTCCCCAGGTCGAGATAGTTCAGGATGATCACCGGAGACCTGTCGGACTTCCATCCCTGGGTCCATCCCCGCTTCCTTCTGTCGCCCAGGAGCGTCTCCAGGGCGAGGAGGGTCCGGGTGACGATGGGGTCGTTCAGCCTCTCGGACAGCTTTCGGTCGGAAGAGCTCTCCCCGAGAACGATCACCGCCGAGGCCCGGTGGGCCGAAATGCGTTCCAGGGCATCCTCGTTCTGGAAGCTGCCCGTCCTGGTGATGACCCTGACGTGAGGTTTCGGCACCAGGGGCCAGCCGGAGGGTGAAGGTGGCGTCTCCCCCATCACCACCACCTTCACGGGGTGTTTCCGCTCGGAAACACAGAAGGATTCAAGCTCGTCCAGGATATGGGGAATGCACTCGCTCCACCCGAGGAGGAGAATATGGCCCCGCTCACGGACCTCCCCGGCGTCCTTCATCTCGCCCAGCCGTTCCATGAGCTTGCCGATGATGATGGCGATGAGGATGCCGTTGAACAGGACGATCCCGATAAATGAAAGGAGCAGCACCAGCCCCTTTACCAGGGAGTCCTGCCCCTGCATCTCGAAAATGCTGTCGGAGCTGATCATGGTGATCAGGGAAAACCAGAAGTTGCCGCCGTGTTCGGAGTTCATTCCCACCCTGTCCAGAAGAACGGTGAAGACCCACACGAAGACGAGGGAGACGAGGAGCAGCGTCAGGGACTGGCGCCAGATGGAAACTTCCATCAGGCGGCGGAAGCGGTAGGACAGCCAGCGCGCCGCTTCCGACTTCTTCAGCCGCCGGAACCGGAGCAGCCGGAAGATCCTCGGCAGGCGGAGCAGCCGGAGCATGGAGGCGCCGCCTCCGGGAAAGAGAAAGGAAAAGAAGACGTCCCAGGGGATGGTGGCCGCCCAGTCCATCCACCAGTCCCGGACATAGTCCTTTTCTTTCCCGCCGTAAGTGAAAAACCGGGCCGTGAGCTCCACGGAGAAAAGGGCGGAAAAGAACAGATTCAGCCACTCAAGGAAAAGGTGGTCGAACAGGATAGACGCTATGGCGGCGAGAACCGACGCCGAAATGAGGAAGAGCAGCGCCCCCTCCACGACGGGATGCCGGAAGAAGAGGTCGACCTTCCTGGAGTAAGCGCCCTTGTCCGCAGAGAGAATCCCCATGGCGCAGCCTCCTGTGAAGGGATTGTGCGGGGAATGGACCCGCTGCCGTCAGCCCTATCCGGGACAGCCCGTTTCGGCTTCGCCGCCGGGCGGAACGGGAGAGGTTCCCTTTCGCCGCATTGTTGCCGCTGTACACTCTTGGTATTGTATCCTTGATTGATGTGTCTTTGCAATAAAATGGTCCGGGAGGGAAGGTTTTGTCAAAATGAACCTTAACAGGCCAAATAAGACAATAAGTTGACATGCTGTTGCACTTCCCTGAAGATTGAGCTCAAAACAAAATAGCTGCAGTTATTTCCTGATTCCAGGAAATTGTGAGCAGATGAATCTGAATTAAGGAGGGGATTAGGTTGAACAACAGTTTTTTCGTGTTCCGGGAACCGGAGAATGAGCCTCTCCTCGGCTATGCACCGGGGACGCCGGAAAAACGGTCGTTGAAGGCAGCCCTGGCAAAGGTCCGTTCCGAGGTTCCGGAGATACCCCTGATCATAGGGGGAAGAGAGTATGGAAGCGAAGAAAAGGGGCGGGTGGTGATGCCCCATGATCACGGCCACATCCTTGCGACACACTGCAAGGCATCACCGGAGGACGTGGAAAGGGCTGTCAAGGAGGCGGCCAGGGCAAAGAAAGAATGGGAAAATACCCCCTGGACCGAACGGGCCGCTGTGATGCTCAAAATCGCGGAACTCTTCACCACGGAGTACAGGGACCTCCTTCTCGCCTCCACCATGCTCGGCCAGAGCAAAAACGTCTTCCAGGCCCAGATCGACGCCGTTGCCGAGGCGGCGGATTTCATACGGTTCAACGTGGCCTACGCTTCCTCCATATACGCCGAACAGCCACGTCTGGACAGGGACAGTCTCAACAGGATGGAGTACCGCCCTCTCGAAGGCTTCGTTTTTGCGGTGACCCCCTTCAACTTCACGGCCATTGCGTCCAACCTCGTCCTTGCCCCCGTGCTGATGGGGAACACAGTGCTCTGGAAACCCGCGGGCACGTCCCTGCTTTCCAGCTATTACCTGATGAAGATCTACGAGAAGGCCGGCCTTCCCGCCGGGGTGGTGAACTTCCTTCCCGGTTCGGGAGAGATGATCAGCCAAGTAGTGACGAAACACCCGGACCTGGCGGGAATACACTTCACCGGGTCCACGGACGTGTTCTCGAAGCTGTGGATGCAGTGCGCGGAAAACCTGCGGAACTACCGGTCCTTCCCGCGGCTCGTAGGGGAGACGGGAGGGAAGAATTTTCTCGTCGTCCATCCATCTGCAGACGTGGACGCCGCCGTTACCGCCATGGTTCGGGGAGCCTTCGAATACCAGGGGCAGAAGTGCTCCGCCGTTTCGAGATGTTATATACCGAAGAGCCTCAGGGAAAAAATCCTGTCCCTGGCGGGACGGATGATTGCCGACATGAAGACGGGATCGCCGGAGGATTTCAGGAACTTCATCAACGCCGTCATCGACGAAGCCTCCTTCGACAACTGCATGAAATACATTTCGGCAGCCCGCACGTCCACCGAAGCTGACATCCTCTTCGGAGGAAGGGGCGACAAATCAGCAGGCTATTTCGTGGAGCCCACGGTCATCGAGACCACCGATCCGGAATTCGTTACCATGAGGGAGGAGATCTTCGGTCCCGTGCTCACCCTGTACACCTACGAGGATGACCGCTTCGGGGAAATCCTCGAACTGTGCGACCGCTCCTCCCCCTACGGCCTGACCGGTGCGGTGTTCGCCGCCGACAGGAAGGCCCTGGCTCTTGCCGCCCGGAAACTGAAATATGCCGCGGGGAATTTCTACGTCAACGACAAGCCTACCGGCGCCGTGGTGGGGAAACAGCCCTTCGGAGGCTCGAGAGCGTCGGGAACCAACGACAAGGCGGGAAGCAGGCTGAACCTCCTCCGGTGGACGAGCCCCCTCACCGTGAAGGAAAACCTCCGTCCTCCCAGGTGGTACGCCTATCCTTTCATGGACGAGGAATAGACCTTTTTGAAAAAACGGAACGCCCGTTCCCATACAGGGACGGGCGTTCTTTTGATACTGTCCGGGCTGCGGGATCATTCACTGCCGCCCGGCGTTTTCCGGCAGAAGAATGTGCAACGTATCCGGTACATCCCCGAAAAGTTTCCGTTACGAATTTCCACTACACTTGATTCAAAAAGACAGCATTTTAGAAGGGGGAAGCCGATGCTGATAGCATATGCCACGGCAGGAAACGGGCACAGGTCGGCCGCGGCGGCCATAGCCGAGAGTGTCCGTGCTGCGGGAAGAGTTGCGGAAATGGCCGATGTTCTCGATTTTACCGACCCTGTGTTCCGGCTATTTTATTCCGACGTGTACCAGATGGCCGGCGAACACTCCCACGGATTGTGCGGGGCGATGTACCGGCTTACCGACATTTCCCCCGACAAGAGTTCCATCGTCAGGATGATCGACAGAATCAGCCTGAACAGAACACAACCCTTCGCCGATTTCATAAAAAAAACCGCACCCGAAGCCTTTGTAGCTACTCACTTTCTTCCCATGTCCATCGCCGCCCGGATGAAAAGACACGGCCTGTACAGCGGTCCGCTTGTTCACCTGGGGACGCGATGGAGCAAGGCCGAAGAGCTTGCATGCTTTCTTTCCTCGATCAGGTGCGAAAAACTCTTCCTGGTGGGAGACATCATCGACGGGTGGAAACTCAGGAACAATCCCCGCTGGCCCCGGTCTCACAATCTTGTGATCCGGAAAATACTCAAGATGGCAAAAAAAACGGAAATTTTATATATCACCGGCAATCATGACGAGTTCGCGGACGAGTTCGAAGGCTATGACTTCGGCGGCATCAGGATCTGCAAAAAAGCTGTCCACATCACTGCAGACCAAAGGCGTTTTCTGGTCATCCACGGCGACGAATTCGACGTGGTCGTCAAATACAGGAAATGGCTCGCCCTGCTCGGAGACACGGCCTATACCTTTTCACTGTACCTCAACACTCTCCTCACCCTGGTGCGCTCCCGCCTGGGACTTCCCTACTGGTCCCTTTCACAGTACCTGAAACACAGGGTCAAGGACGCGGTGGCCTTCGTGGGGGACTTCGAGGATACTTTGCTCGAAGAAACACGAAGGGGGCAACACCATGGGGTCATCTGCGGGCACATACACCACCCGGCGATCCGGAACCTGAAAGATGCGGTCTACTGCAATACGGGGGACTGGGTTGAAAGCTGCTCAGCTCTTGTCGAACACCGGGACGGGGCTTTCGGGATCGTGAGGTGGGACGGGGAGAAAATAATCGAAGATGTGTCCGAAAGGCCCAGGCTTCTTCCGGTTGTCCCCGCTGCTCCCCCCGAGACGGCACCAGAGAAAAAGAGAAGCGTTCCCGTGGCTGTATAGCACAGCGCCTCGCCGGAAACGGTTTTTCTTTTCCGGGGAGGAGAGAAGCTGTCTGCGTTTACGGCGACGTCGGACATGCGGCTGGCCCTCCCGAAACTTCGGGAGGGCCGGTTTGTTCCTGGAAAGCTGTTTTCCGGGCTAGGCCAGGAAGTGCCGTCCGAGGGCGTCGGCGGCAATATTCTTTCCAAAACCGGGAGTTCCCGGGCGTCTGCTTTTGAGGGTGAGGGAGCGGACAAAAGGACTGTCAGGAGAAGAAGATAGTTTTCACAAAGGACCACAGGAAGAGCGAGGACAGAGCTGCCCACAGGCACAGCACCAGTCCCCAGAAGAGCGATTCCGCCGCCAGGCACACCAGGCGCAGAAGCAGGCTGGTTCCCGAAACCAAAAGGAGAATGGAGTTCACGACTCTCTCCATGAAAACCGCCTCCCCGTAGATATGATGTCAGGCCATTCTTTGGTGAACGAAGAGTCTGATTCAATGAAACCAAGTATACCCCAAAAAAGATGGAACGGAATCCAGGCGGGGCTTCCCCTCAGTCGTTTCTCCCCGGCCCGCCGACAATCTCCAGCAGCCTTCCGAAGCTGTCTCCAACCGGCTCCACCACTAGGGCAGTTTTTGGGCCGTACTTGCTTCAGGTTCTTATCATCCAAGACGAAGCCTTTCACGGAACGCCTCACCTCAGGATGCAAGTCTGCTTTCCTCTGATGCTGCTGACGGGACAGCTCAGAGAGAAAATGGCGTGAAGTCTTGGAACTCCAAGCACGGAAAACTCAAGGATTGTCCTCTTTATGAACTGATGCAAAAAATGCAACAGTTGCCTCGCGCCGCAGTTGTTTTTTGTCCAGCCTGCCCAAAAAGAGGGTGTTCTGGTGCCGTGGATAGAATTTTATTAAAACAAGTCAAAAAGTTTGAGCGATGAACCACTTGCCTTGTTTTGCCGATTCCTGGGTGCTCTGCCGGATTGGCGGAAAGAATCGGAGAAGGGTAGATACCGTTTGTGCGTCTGATCCAAAGCGATTTGAAGCTGAACATTTTCGGAGAGAGCTTTTCTATGCTGCCGGAGCTCGAATATGCCGTTGCTGCTATAGATGTCAAGGAGCAGAAGCTTACAATTGGGCATGCGGGCAAAATACAACAAACAATATGCAAACGATATATAAAGAAAAGTTAGACTTCGTATTTTTTTGTTTTTCTACTTAAGTAAATGACAAAAATGGTGTAATATGCGAATGCATAATAAGCAATAAAAAGCAAAAAATAACCAAGAAAGGGGAGAATGTTTTTGAGGAAGTATTTTTCAATTTTTCTGGCGCTTATTCTTATTTTTTGCGGAATGCTATGTGGAAGCGAGGCATTTGCGTCACCAGGGAGCTATTGTCAAATCTGGTGTATGGGTCATCAGGCGGCGCTCCTGTCCGATTGGTCCGATACACGTATTCCGTCCTTGAAAATCACTCCCGTGATGACTTCTCCAAGAAGCTCATAACCTTTGAGTTTTCTCCACCTCTTCTCTGCTGACTGAGCCAGTTTGAAGACCATTGCCAGCGTCGTTGCCCTCGATCCGCAGTTCCGGGTCTTCGC